>NZ_DAMDQC010000077.1:0-20848 GCF_032082325.1 Pantoea sp. CTOTU50773
ATCCGACAGCCAGAAGAAAAAATGCCAGTCAGGCTTAACTGACTGGCATTAGGCCGAAAGGCCCGTTTTTGTTTCTACTGTTTAGTGCGCGCCACCACCACCGCCGCCCGCGCCAAATGGCGGACGTGCAAACCACACCAGAACCAGCAAGATCAAAAATACCCCCGCTGATGCCCAGAAGATCTCATTCGCTGAGATGATCAGGCCCTGATTGGTAATTTGCTGTGCAATGTAGGCTGAAGCTTGCTGCTGCGTCATGCCCATGCTTTGCAGTTGGTCATACATCTGCTGCGAATTCGGGTTGAATGGATTCACCGATTCAGACAGATAGCTGTGGTGCATCGATTCGCGATCCGTCCACATAGTGGTGGTGATCGACGTACCGATTGAACCGGCCAGCGTACGCACAAAGTTCGACAGGCTCGATGCTGCTGCCATACGCTCTGGCGGCAACCCTGACAGCGTAATGGTGGTCAGTGGCATAAAGAAGCACGCCACGGCAAAGCCCTGAATAAACTGCGGCCATGCCGACGCACCAAAATCCATCCCCGGCTCAAACGTATACGCACGCCAGTAGAAGCACACCGCGTACATGATAAAGCTGAAGGTCACCAATCGCCGCATATCCAGCTTGTGGGCAAAGCGACCAATGATGGGCGACAGGATTACCGGAATGATGCCGACCGGCGCTGACGCCAAACCTGCCCAGGTGGCGGTGTAGCCGTATACCTCCTGCAGCAACTGGGGCAGCAACACGATCGAGCCGAAGTAAAGCATGTAAGCCAGGCTGATCGACAAACAGCCGATGGTGAAGTTGCGCTTTTTAAACAGCGACAAATCGACAATCGGATGGTCGTCCGTTAGCTCCCACACCAACAGCACTGCCAGCGCCACCACGGCGACTACCGTGAGTACGATGATTTCCGTGGAGCCAAACCAGTCGAGTTCTTTACCCCGGTCGAGCATCACCTGCAGCGAACCAATCCCCACGACCAACAGAACCAGACCGACGATATCAATCGGGCGGATCTCGGTTTTGGTTTCGCGTCCTCGCAGGGTTTGCAGAGTCAGCGCGACGACGACCACACCAATCGGGACGTTGATAAAGAAGATCCAACCCCAGTGGTAGTTATCACTGATCCAGCCGCCGAGAATCGGGCCGCAGATCGGAGCTACGAACACCGTCATTGCCCACAGCGAGAGCGCAACGCTGCGCTTGGCCGGCGGGTAGTTGTTCAGTAGCTAACTTTGCGACAGCGGAATCAATGGACCGGCAACCACACCCTGAATGATACGGAAGAAGATCAGCATCTCCAGACTTTCTGACATGCCGCAGGCCCATGAGGCCAGTACAAACAGAATGGTCGACCAGGTAAACAGCTTCACTTCACCAATACGTTTGGCTAGCCAACCGGTAATCGGTATCGAGATGGCGTTTGCCACCCCGAATGAGGTAATCACCCAGGTGCCCTGTGAGTTCGAGGCACCAAGGTTACCGGCGATCGTTGGGATCGCTACGTTAGCAATGGTGGAGTCGAGAACCTGCATAAACGTCGCCAATGATAAGGCGATGGTCATCAGGACTAACGGCGCACCTTCAAGCGGTTTTTGTGCCATCACAGCCTCCCGCGGAATTAATCGGCGTTGGCACGAACGATTTCAGTAATCAGCTTGTTAACCGGCGCGAGGTCGATTGCCAATGCGTTACTTTCATACGCCGCTTGTGGACGCACGCTACTGGCCAGTGTGGCCCCGTCTTTGTTCTGGGTATCCACTTTGACTAAGGTGGAGAGACCAATACGCAGCGGGTGTTCGGCCACCTGTTGCGGGTCCAGCTCAATACGCACCGGTAAACGCTGAACCACTTTGATCCAGTTACCTGTCGCATTCTGCGCCGGCAGCAGAGAGAAGGCGCTGCCGGTGCCCATATCCAGACCGACAACTTTGCCGTGATACTCTACGTCATCACCGTAAATATCGCTGATCACGGTAGCGGGCTGACCGATGCGCACACCGGAAAGCTGCGTTTCTTTGAAGTTGGCATCAATCCACAAATTCGTGGCAGGCACTACCGCCAGCAGCGGCGTGCTGGTGGAGATCTGCGAACCGACCTGAACACTACGACGCGAAATATAGCCATCCATTGGACTACGGATATCGGTGCGCTGCAGCGCCAGCCAGGCATCACGCAGTTCAGCCGCGCTTTGTTTGACGGCGGGTTGCTGTTCCAGATCGGTGTTCAGGATCATCGCCTGGTTCGCGTTGTACTGCTGCACGGCGACATCAAGTTGCGCTTTCGCCGTGGCCACGGCATCACGTGAGTGCTGCAGCTCTTCACGACCAATCAGGTTTGATGCACCCAGCGGCTCACGACGTTTCAGATCGGCTTCAGCCTGATCCAGCGCGGTCTGTTGCAGCTTGATGGTGGCCTGATACTGCTTGCCGTTGATCATCAATTGATGCGTCTGGCGGACGCTGGTGGCCAGTGCAGTCTGCGCTTTTTCAAACGCCTGCTCCGCATCGGTTTTATCCAGCGACACCAAAATATCGCCTTTTTTCACGAAGTCAGTGTCATCAAACCAGACTTTATTCACGCTGCCGGAAACCTGTGCCATCACCTGCACCTGATTACCTGACACATAGGCGTCATCGGTTTCCTGGAAATGGCGCAGCACCAAATACCAGTAGGCCAGATACGCCACCCCAATCAATACAAACACGATAGCCAGCAGGATCAGCACACCTTTGCGCTTCTTCTTTTTATTCGCTGGCTGTTGCGGGCTTTGCGCTTCCGCGGTCGCACTCATGTTGTTCTCCACGTTTTCCATTTAGCCGGGCAGTGTTGATCCATCAACACGGTTTCCCGAGTCGAAAAAGCCAGCGCATAAGACGCTGGCCGGATAAAAGGGGATTAAAATAGCGATTTCGGAAGGTGATTGTGTCGCACTTCTTGCTATTAGCGCGACAGGGAAGCGATAACCTGATCTTCATCCATTTTATCAAGACGGTTAAGCAACTTGCGCGTAATCGCTTCCAGCTGATCCTGCTCGGATGTAGAGAGCGAAGACCACAGATACTGCAGACTCTGATGCTGAGGCGGCAGCAGCTGACGTAAGAATTCGTTACCTTTCTCTGTCAGGTGCAGATGCAGGCAGCGACGGTCATTATCGCTCTCGCGGCGCTCAATCCAGCCGCGTTTTTCCAGCTCATCGGCAATACGTGTTGCATTAGTGCGTGAGGAACCCAGCGCAGAACTCAGTTCTGAAGGCTGGATGCTCTGGTTTTCTTGCGCATCAAGTGTAATCAGCGCCATGAATAAGGTCTCGTTAATTCCCTGCGCCTTCAACATCTTGTTGCGGTTATCCAGCAGTTTTCCCTGCATATGCATGCACAGACGAGTCAGGATGATTTCCTGCAACGGAAAATCTTTATGGCGGTTAGCACGGATGTTCAGCATCTGTTCAATGGGAGTAAACGAACTTTCCATTTTAAAAAAAACCTCTTAGTTGCAACTGGTATAGTAAGGATGGTGACAGATTAAGCGTAGTCATATTTTCCGCCAGTGATTGTTCGCACGATCACATTGTCAACATCTGGCATTCCAGGTCGTTCCATAACCCTGGGCACTTCGCCCTGACAATGTGCCACGCAGAATGGTTACATTGTCATCAATTCACATCGTGAAATATTTTTAAGAAAAAATAATTTCGCGAGAAAAAATAACTCTGGTGAATAACTGTGCTGCTAACCATAACAAACTCAATCATCAATGAATAGTCTTACTCACGTGATTGGGTTGGTCTTTACGCTTTCTAAACACTTTAGCTGAACGCATTACATAAAGAAATCAATGGGTTAATTAACTTAATCGTAACAATTCCGGTACCAATACCGTACCAGCTAAAATGATGAATTGCATTCGTTGAGAGAATTTAACCTCAGGCATTGCAGAGGTAAGTCTCGGCTTAGCAGCATTCATGGCGGAAGAAAGGCGTAGATAATCATTTGTGGTTAATAGTAACCCAAAAAATTATTTCAATGGTGTGTTAATTGACAGGACGTACCAGTGCGCTATAACGCACGAACTGTGCGGGGATTGAGAACAAAAGCGGCCAAAAGGCCGCTTTTAAGGGAAGAGGATTACTTTGCCGCCGCTTGTGCGTCAGAAATCCACTTATCAAACTCGGCCTGATGGCCTTTGATCCAGCCATCTACGTGGCGATTGATGTCAGCTTCAGAAGCCTGACCCGCATGCATCGCCGCGTTTTCGGCGTTGATATCACCAATCGGCAATTTCATTTCAGCAAACAGTTTTGCCGCCGCCGGGTTCTTCTCAGCCCAGGCTTTGTTGGCCACAATGTGCATAGTGTTGACCGGGAAACCGTAATTTTTACCATTAGGCAGTTTGGTGTCCACTTTGCTCTGCTCGCCTGGCAGGGAAGAGAATGGCACCTGCAGCCAAACCACATCTTTACCCGGTTTGAGCACGTCGCTCAGCCAGTAAGGTGTCCAGGTGTAATAAAGGATAGGTTTGCCTTGCTTGTAGCGTGCCAGGGTGTCAGCCACCATTGCTGAATAGTTACCCATGTTGGCCGTAACCGTATCCGCCAGGCCATAGGCTTTATTCTGGTGGTTAATCACCGCTTCACAGCCCCAGCCCGGCGTACAGCCCGTCATGTCGGCTTTGCCGTCACCGTTGCTGTCGAACAGTTTGGCGATTTTCGGATCTTTAAGCTGTTCGATGTTGGTGATGTGATACTGCTCGGCGGTTTTCTTATCGATCAGATAACCCTGAGCAGCGCCGCCAACGTAAGTGCCTTCACGGTAAAACTTGTTATCACCGCCTGCCGCTTTATACATGTCGTCATGCAGCGGTTTCCAGTTAGTGGCTATAAAGGTGGCATCACCTGCCGCGATGGTGGTGTAGGCCACGTTGTAATCGACTTCGCCCGGCTTCTCAACGGTGTAGCCCAGTTTTTCCAGTGCGCGGCTGACAATCAGCGTCTGGAAAGTTTCTTCTGCGATGGTGCTTTGCAGCGGTTTAACGGTGATGCCTTTACCCGGCAGGTCGGCGGCGGACACGTGCGTCGCGGCGAACGTCGTCAGGACGGCAGCGAACAGAGCTGTCTTGCGCATAGTCATTCCTTATTTTACGTGTTGCGTCGGAGACGGACGGCCACGCTGGGCCGTCCATAGAAATCAGGCTTTTTTACTGAAGGGGCGCAGCAGCAGGCCAATTGGACCGGTGCTGTACCAGTGACGGTTGCCACGGCTGCGGCTATCACGGGCGAACGACTGAGTCAGGCGATCAAGGATAATCGCCAGAATCACGATACCCACGCCGCCGACAGTTGCCAGACCCATATCTAAACGACCGATACCGCGCAGCACCATCTGGCCTAAACCACCCACAGCGATCATTGAAGCGATAACCACCATCGACAGCGCCAGCATCAGCGTCTGGTTCACACCGGCCATAATGGTCGGCATCGCCAGCGGCAGCTGCACTTTAAATAGCATCTGACGTGGGCTGGCACCAAAGGATTCGCTCGCTTCGATCAAATCGGCAGGTACCTGCTTAATGCCAAGAATGGTCAGACGCACCATCGGCGGTAGCGCAAAGATGATGGTCACCACCACGCCCGGCACGTTACCGATACCGAACAGCATCACGATCGGCACTAAATACACGAAGGCCGGTGTGGTCTGCATCGCATCCAGCAACGGTCGGATAATGCGTGCCGCACGTTCACTGCGTGCCAGCCAAATCCCCAGCGGGAGGCCGATGATGATGCAGAACAGCAGGGCGGTCAGTACCAGCGCCAGTGTCACCATCGCTTGCGACCACGCGCCAATAGCACCAATCGCAATCAATGAAATGAGAGTCGCGATTCCCATGGCCGGGCTGGCAATTTGCCAGGCAATCAACGCAAATACCACAATCGCCACGGGCGCGGGCATGCCCAGCAGCAACTGCTGGAATGCGCTGAGGATATAGTCGACCGGCACGCGAATGCCCTGGAATACCGGGCGGAAATGGCTGACGACCCAGTCGATGCCTTCGGTCACCCAACTGTCGAGTGGGATCCAGGTCTTGTGGAACGGATCCATGATATTAAAATGCTCGGGAGCCGGAGCGGGCGCACTGTTGAGCCAGTCACTGCTACTGGCGGCGCTGCTGGCGGCATCATGTCCGCCGCTCGCCGCCGAGGGATCACCCCATGCATCGGCTGAACCACTGCTACTGGCTGCGCTACTGGCAGCATCATGTCCACCGCTCGCCGCTGAAGAATCGCCCCATGCATCGGCGGAACCGCTGCTGGACGTGCTGTCGGCGGGTACGCTGCTGCTGCCGCCCCAGGGATCGCTACTGCTGGCTGCCGCGCTCGAATCTGTGGTCGCGGGTTGCTGCGTGGTCTGGCTGGCGCTATCCCACGGATTGCTGGTTTGTTCACTCATGACTGGGCTCCTTCACGATCTAAAGCGCGCAATAGCATGCTTTTGGAAATAATACCGACGTATTGATTTTCTTCGCCGACCACCGGCACCGCGCAGGGCGCTTGTGCAACGTGGGAGAGCAAATCGTTCAGGGAGGTATCCGCAGGAACCGCTAACGGCGTCTCAAGCAGGGCGCTATCCAGACCTTCACCCGCAGCCAGTGCCGCTTTAAGTGAATCGGTTGAAACTACGCCGACAAATTTCTGTTTCTCCAGCACATAGCCATATTCGCGGTCTTCATCCTGAAGCAGTTTAATGGCGGAACGTGGGCCAAAACCGGCCGCTTTACGAATCAGTGCGCCGGCGCTACGACGGGCAATATCCCTGGCGCTAAACACATGGCTAATATCGACACCCCGGAAGAAGGTGCGCACATAATCGTTAGCGGGATTATTCAGGATTTCATCCGGCGTACCGACCTGTACCACTTCGCCACCCTGCATGATGGCGATGCGATCGCCAATACGCATCGCTTCGTCGAGATCGTGAGAGATAAACACAATGGTACGCTGATGTTTCGCCTGCAGTTTGACCAGCTCATCCTGCATTTCGGTACGAATAAGCGGATCGAGGGCGGAGAAGGCTTCATCCATCAGTAAAATATCGGGATTGATCGCCAGCGCGCGCGCTAATCCGACACGTTGACGCATACCGCCGGAGAGTTCATCTGGATAGGAGTGAGCATAATTATCCAGTCCCACCTGACGCAATGCTTCCAGCGCTTTTTCCTGACGTTCCTGTAACGGCACGCCCGCTAATTCCATGCCGAAGGCGGTATTATTCAGCACCGTCATATGGGGCATTAATGCGAAGGATTGGAATACCATGCTGATCTTATTTCTGCGCACTTCACGCAGTTCAGCATCCGATATTCTCGCAATATCGACACCGTCAATGATCACCTGGCCGCGAGTGGGCTCGATCAGACGATTGAGAAGGCGAACCATGGTGGATTTCCCTGAACCGGAGAGCCCCATGATGACGAAGATCTCGCCTTCTTCAATGGCCAGACTGGCATCTTTTACGCCGACGGAGAGACCGGTTTTCGCCAGAATACTCTCTTTGCTTTCGCCTTTCTCAATCAGCTTAAATGCCTTTTCGGGGTGATCCCCAAATACCTTATATAAATTCTTTACTTCGAGTTTAATTGCCATGCAGTAATTAATTTCCCGGTTAAATGTTTAGCTATTTCTTGTAGTGATCTCGATTAAATTTAAGCGCCCTATAACCTAGCATAGTGAGAATATCTGACAACCCTTGGTTAGGATATTTGGCTGAGCGAGCGCGTGCAGATTGGCGATAATTCCAGTGCTCACAAGGGATGAGAGCGAATCATTTTTTTCTGAATTTTTTATGAAATTAACCCGCTTTCACGGCAAATGCTCAGTGAAACACGAATAAATTGCGCTTATGTAGGCGATATAATGGACGAATTAATGGCGCTAGAATGACAAAATAATGAAGGTGAGAAACGGAAATAACGAGAGAATATTTGGTAATCTGAACGGGAAATATCAAGGCGCTGAAAGGGCGCGCTGTGGCGCGCCCTATGCTACATGCCAGAGGCTAGAAATTCCAGTCCTCGTCTTCGGTTTCCACGGCTTTTCCCATCACGTAGGAAGAACCTGAACCGGAGAAGAAATCGTGGTTTTCATCGGCATTCGGTGACAAAGCCGAGAGAATGGCCGGATTCACCGTCGTCAGCTCTGACGGGAACAACGCCTCATATCCCAGATTCATCAACGCCTTGTTAGCGTTGTAGTGCAGGAAGGTTTTCACCTCCTCTGCCCAACCGACATCCGCATACAGCGCTTCGGTGTATACCACTTCGTTTTCATACAGCGCCAGCAGCAAATCGATGGCAAATTGCTGCAGCTCTTCGCGGCGTGCATCGTCAACTTTTTCCAGTGCCTTCTGGTACTTATAGCCGATGTAATATCCGTGCACCGCTTCATCGCGAATAATCAAACGAATCAGGTCAGCGGTGTTGGTCAATTTACCACGGCTTGACCAGTACATCGGCAGCCAGAAACCGGAGTAGAACAGGAACGATTCCAGGAACACGCTGGCGATTTTCTTCTTCAGCGGGTCCTCGGCCCGATAGTGCTCCAGCACAATCTTCGCCTTGTTCTGCAACGCTTCGTTCTCCTCACTCCAGCGATACGCCGCATCGACATCGGCGGTGTTGCACAGGGTGGAGAAAATCGAGCTGTATGAACGCGCATGCACCGCTTCCATAAAGCTGATATTCGACAGCACCGCTTCTTCATGCGGCGTGATGGCGTCTTCCATCAGGCCCGGCGCGCCGATCACGTTCTGGATAGTGTCGAGCAGCGTCAAACCGGTAAACACGCGAATGGTCAGCTGCTGTTGCTGGTGGTCCAGCGACTGCCAGGCTGGCAGGTCGTTGGACAATGGCACTTTTTCCGGCAGCCAGAAGTTGCTGGTCAGACGGTTCCACACTTCGAGGTCTTTTTCGTCCTGGATTCGGTTCCAGTTAATCGCTTGAATTTGTTTAAGTTGCATAGTTTTCATCACAATGAGCAGGAGACGCAGCCCTGGACTTCGGTGCCTTGCAGCGCCATCTGGCGCAGACGAATGTAATAGAGCGTTTTGATACCTTTCTTCCACGCATAAATTTGCGCTTTGTTGATGTCACGCGTGGTGACGTCATCGCGGAAGAACAGCGTCAACGACAAGCCCTGATCGACGTGCTGCGTGGCTTCGGCATAGGTATCAATAATCGCTTCCGGACCAATCTGGTACGCATCCTGATAGAGATCCAGATTCTCGTTGGTCATAAACGGCGCCGGATAGTAAACGCGGCCGGTTTTACCCTCTTTACGGATCTCAATGCGCGACACGATCGGGTGAATACTCGATGTCGCGTGATTAATGTACGAGATCGAACCGGTTGGCGGCACCGCCTGTAAGTTCTGGTTAAACAAGCCGTGTTGCATCACTGATTCGCGCAATGCCTGCCAGTCTGCCTGCGTCGGTAATGCAATGCCTGCATCGGCAAAAATCTGTGCCACACGCGCGGTGCGTGGCAGCCAGGCGCGATCCACATACTTATCGAAGTAGTGACCGTTGGCGTACTGCGATTGTTCAAAGCCATCAAAACTCTGATTGCGCTCTTGTGCCAGCAGGTTCGACGTGCGCACCGCGTGATAGGTGACGCAGTAGAAGTAGAGATTGGTGAAATCCAGTGCCTCTTCCGAGCCATAAGCCATGCCTTCACGCGCCAGATAGCCGTGCAGGTTCATCTGACCCAGGCCCACCGCATGTGAACGACGATTGCCTTCCGCCACCGACGGCACCGAATTGATTTCACTCATCTCAGAAACCGCTGTTAAGGCGCGCACGGCGGTTTCAACGGTCTGTGCCAGATTGCGGGAATCCATAGCATGCGCGATGTTCAGCGAGCCGAGGTTACAGGAGATATCCTTGCCCACGCGGCGGTAGTTAAGATCGTCATAGAATTCGCTGGCGCTGTTAACCTGCAAAATCTCTGAGCACAGGTTGCTCATATTGATGCGACCAGCAATCGGGTTGTGACGGTTCACGCTGTCTTCGTACATGATGTACGGATAGCCTGACTCAAACTGAATTTCTGCCAGCGTCTGGAAGAAATCACGCGGCTTGATGTAAGTCTTACGGATACGATCGTCGGCCAGCATCTCTTCATACAACTCGCTGATGCTGATATCACCGAACGCCTTGCCGTAAATGCGCTCAACGTCATACGGCGAGAACAGCGCCATATCGCGATTCTCTTTCGCCAGCTGGAAGGTGATATCGGGGATCACCACGCCCAGCGACAGCGTCTTGATACGGATCTTCTCGTCGGCGTTTTCGCGTTTGGTATCAAGGACGCGGAAGATATCGGGGTGATGCGCATTCAGCCACACCGCGCCCGCGCCCTGGCGTGCACCAAGCTGATTGGCGTAAGAGAACGCATCTTCCAGCATCTTCATTACCGGAATCACGCCAGACGACTGGTTTTCGATGCGCTTAATCGGCGCACCGGATTCACGTAGGTTAGAGAGCAGGAAGGCCACGCCGCCGCCACGTTTGGACAACTGCAGCGCCGAGTTCACCGCACGCCCAATCGATTCCATATTGTCTTCGATGCGCAGCAGGAAGCACGAGACTAACTCGCCGCGCTGCTGTTTACCGCAGTTGAGGAAGGTTGGGGTGGCTGGCTGGAAGCGGCCGCTGAGCATTTCTGCCAGCAATTCGCGTGACAGCGATTCGTTGCCGCGTGCCAGCGTCAGCGCCACCATGCAGGCGCGCTGCTCGAAAGTTTCGAGATAGCGTTTACCGTCGAAGGTTTTCAGCGTGTAGCTGGTGTAAAACTTCCACGCACCGAGGAAGGTGTGGAAACGGAAACCCCAGGCATCGGCTTCATCGTGCAGCTGGCACAGGAAACTGAAGTCGTACTGATTCAGTACAGTGGCTTCATAGTAGCCTTCCTCAACCAGATAGCGCAGGCGATCGGCCGCCGAAGCGAACTGTACGGTATTCGGCTCTACATGCTGCAGGAAGAACTGGCGCGTAGCCTCGTGATCTTTCTCGAACTGAATGCGGCCATCGGCTTCATACAGGTTCAGCATCGCATTGAGCGCGTGATAATCCAGCTGCGTGCTGTTCAGGGTGTCTGTCGTTGCCAAAATTGGGTTACTCCCGCTTTTACATTAGCGATATCGTCGGGGGTTCCCATCAGCTCAAAGCGGTAGAGATAAGGAACCTGACATTTCTGCGCAATAATGTCGCCTGCCAGGCAATAGCCTTCACCGAAGTTGCGGTTACCGGCAGCAATCACCCCGCGGATACCGCGTCGGTTGGCGTCATCATTGAGGAATTGAATCACTTGTCTGGGCACCGCACCCCGCGCACTGCCGCCGCCGTAGCTCGGCACCACTAAAATAAAGGGTTGGTCGATATGCAGGCGCTGCTTGCCATCAAGCGGTATGCGGCAAGCAGGCAGTCCCAGACGAGTGATAAATCGGTGCGTGTTTTCCGACTGGCTGGAGAAGTACACCAGTGGGAACATCGCTTATCCCCCGACAGCAGCGAGCTGGCGCAGGCTGGCGATTTTGTCAGGGCGGAAGCCGCTCCAGTGGTCATCATGGGTCATGACGACGGGCACCTGGCGATAGCCAAGGGATTTGAGGTTATCAATGGCTTCCGGTTGGGTATCGAGATTGATCAGTTGATAGTCGATACCTTTGCGGTCCATGGCATTTTTAGTCGCGTTGCACTGGACACAATTGTTTTTAGTGTAAATAATAATGCGCATGATTCGTATTTCCCTTTGATTGCGGTCTGGATGCGAGATACGAAGCAAAATCCTATTTGCAGCGAACTTCGTCCTTGACGACATCTGGTAGTGAGTTGATGGGTTGAATACTAGATGTAGTGCTCGTGGTGGTCAAGCCCACCAGATATAGGGATTTTGTATTTTTATCTTCGGATAAACGCTAACACCAGAGATCATGCACCTTCCAGGCCCGAAAATTTTTTTGTAAAAGCGAGGGAGGCAAAATTTAGGTCAAATTTTGTGCCCTATCATTTGCGGCAGGCACAAAAAAGCCCCGCAATCGCGAGGCTCTCTTTAAACGCTAATGATGGTTAACGGCGTGACATTAACAGCGCACCTAACACAAGACCCACGGCTGCACCGACACCCACGCCATGCCAGGGTTTGTCATGCACGTAGGCATCAACTTGATAACTGGCGTCACGCGCTGCCTGAGAAACGCGGCTGTTGCCGCCGTTCAGTTTTGCGCGGGTCTGCTTCAGCAGCGACTGTGCTTTACTGCGTGCGATATCCACTTCATCTTTGGCTTCGCTGCCGTAAGATTTAAGTAATGCTTCGAGCGAATCTGCCAGCTCGTTTACATCCTGATTGATATCAATGTCATCGTTTTTGCTTACGCGATTAAACATTTTTTCGCTCCCTTTGATTTAACAAGTAATACTGAGTGTAGACGAAACGTGACTAAACGCAGGCATATGCCAGGCTTTAGGGAAATTCCGAATGTCCTGTATGTCGGGCTGTTGTAAGGTTGCGGGGCTGTGAGAAGAGAGGAGCAAGCATGTATTTACGTCCGGATGAGGTAGCGCGCGTACTGGAAAAAGCAGGGTTCGAAATGGACACCCTGACGCCAAAAATCTACGGTTATCGTCGTGGTGAAAATTATGTCTACGTCAATCGCGAAGCGCGCATGGGCCGCACCGCATTGATCATTCACCCCACGCTGAAAGAGAAAAGTCAGCACTTTGCCGAGCCCGCCTCAGAAATGAAAACCTGCGATCATTACACCCAGTTCCCGCTTTATCTGATGGGTGAATCCCAGGAACATTACGGTATTCCGCACGGTTTTAGCTCGCGTATCGCGCTTGAGCGCTATCTGCAAGGCGTATTTGGCGCCTGATGTGGTGCCCCGTTGACGCGGGGCCACCCCCCGACTTTTTAAAACCCTCACCCTTTGCCACGTTGCAAATTGACACGCTGGCGCGTATAACCCTGTGTCCATATAGATGTTCAGACGTCCATACGGATTAAAACCATGCAACAGCAGGAAACCCCTTCGCAGGAAAACTTTAAGCGCACCATGAAAGTGCGGCATCTGGTGATGCTGTCGCTCGGGGGCGTGATTGGCACCGGACTGTTCTTCAATACCGGCTATATCATCTCAACCACCGGTGCGGCGGGCACGCTACTGGCATATCTGATCGGCGCGCTGGTGGTGTGGCTGGTGATGGTATGTCTCGGCGAACTGGCCGTAGCGATGCCGGAAACCGGCGCTTTCCATGTCTATGCGGCGCGCTATCTCAGCCCGGCAACTGGCTATACTGTGGCATGGCTCTACTGGCTGACGTGGACGGTGGCGCTCGGCTCCAGCCTGACCGCCGCCGGATTCTGTATGCAGTATTGGTTCCCCACCACGCCGGTGTGGCTGTGGTGTTTGGTGTTCTGCATCGCCATCTATCTGCTGAATATCGTCTCCACGCGTTTCTTCGCGGAAGGGGAGTTCTGGTTCTCCATCATCAAAGTGGTCACCATCATTGCCTTTATCATCCTCGGTGCAGGCGCGATGTTTGGTTTTATTCCGATGAAGGATGGCAGTGCCGCGCCGGGCCTGAGTAACCTGACCGCCTCAGGTTGGTTGCCGCACGGCACCTTGCCGATTCTGATGACCATGGTGGCGGTGAATTTCGCCTTCTCCGGCACTGAGCTGATTGGTATTGCCGCTGGAGAAACCGAGCAGCCGCAGAAAGCCTTGCCGCTGGCGATTCGTACCACGGTGGCACGATTAATCATCTTCTTTATTGGTACGGTCTTTGTGCTGGCGGCGCTGATCCCGATGGAACAGGCCGGCATCGTTAAAAGCCCGTTTGTGCTGGTGTTCGAGAAGATCGGTATTCCCTATGCGGCCGATATCTTCAATTTCGTGATCCTGACGGCGATCCTGTCCGCCGCCAACTCGGGTCTGTATGCATCGGGCAGGATGCTGTGGTCACTGGCGAATGAGAACACCTTGCCGCGCTGTTTCGCCCAGGTGAACCGCCGTGGGATTCCGGTGTTGGCGATCACCGTCAGTATGCTGGGCGGCCTGCTGGCGCTGTTCTCCAGCGTGATCGCGCCGGATACCGTATTTGTGGCGCTGTCAGCCATTTCAGGTTTTGCGGTGGTGGCGGTGTGGCTGAGTATCTGTGCCTCGCACTATGTGTTCCGTCGTCGCCACTTGGCCGCAGGCGGTTCGCTGCAACAACTCGCCTATCGCGCGCCACTCTATCCTCTAACGCCGATTCTCGGTTTCCTGCTGTGCCTGCTGGCGTGTGTAGGGCTGGCCTTCGATCCGTCGCAGCGTATTGCGCTGTGGTGTGGCATTCCATTTGTGCTGTTCTGCTATGCCGCATACCATGTCACGCATCGACGTAACCTGAAGGCCGGGGAGGCCAATGATGTCGCGTAATCCTGTCGCAGAAGCCTTAACACAACATGACACACTGATTCTGGATGGCGCGCTGGCGACCGAACTGGAGGCGCGCGGTTGCAATCTCGCCGATGCGCTCTGGTCTGCCAAAGTGCTGATGGAAAACCCTGAGCTGATTTATCAGGTGCATTACGACTATTTTGCGGCCGGCGCCAATGTGGCGATCACCGCCAGCTATCAGGCCACGCCGCAGGGCTTTGCGGCGCGTGGGCTGGATGAGGCGCAAGCGCTCACATTGATCGAGCAAAGTGTGAAACTGGCACAACGTGCGCGTGATGATTATCGTGCGGCATCAGGCAGTGAAGCCGCTTTGCTGGTGGCCGGTTCCGTTGGGCCTTATGGCGCTTACCTTGCTAATGGTGCTGAGTATCGCGGTGATTACGCCCTGCCAGAAGCGGAGATGAAAGATTTCCATCGCCCGCGCGTCAAGGCGCTGTTGGACGCAGGCGTGGATTTGCTGGCGTGTGAAACCCTGCCGTCGTTTGCCGAAGCGCAGGCGCTGGTGAGTTTGCTGGCAGTGTACCCAAACAGCAGCGCCTGGTTCTCCTTCACCCTGCGTGATGCGCAACACATCAGCGATGGCACGCCGCTGAGTCAGGTCGCTGAGCTGGTCAATGCGGCACCACAGGTGGTGGCGATGGGCATCAACTGCGTAGCGCTGGAGAGCGTGACACCGGCGCTGCAAACCTTGCAGGCGCTGTGTGCTAAACCGCTGCTGGTTTACCCCAATTCCGGTGAACAGTACGATGCGAGCAGCAAAACCTGGCACTCGGCGCCATCGGGCTGCACGCTGCAGGATAAATTCCCTGAGTGGCAACAAGCGGGCGCGCGGCTGATTGGCGGCTGTTGCCGCACCACACCGCAAGATATCGCGGCGATTGCCGCCTGTTGTCAACCGCAATAAAGGCCAGAAAAGCAGCACTGATAGGGCGATTGAGGCGAGTGAAAAGCAGGATAGGGCAGTTTAGACTGTCCTATCTGATTCTATAGCGGACCTGCCATGAACCTGCGACACCTTCTTCCTGCCACTGCATTGCTGCTGAGCGGCTGTGCCACCATTGTCGGCACGGAAACGCAGCCGGTAAAAATCGACTCTGTCCCGCAAGGCGCGCGTTTCACCGTGCAGGATGAAACCGGCCGCGCAGTGGCGCAGGGCTACACGCCACAAACCGTCGAGCTGGCAAAATCCACGGGTAATTATTTTGGTAAAAAACACTATCAGGTGATGCTGGAGAGTCCGGGCTACGTGCCGGTGACGCTGCCGATCGAGGCCAGTGCCAACCTGTGGTATCTGCTGGGTAATATCCCGTTACTGGGCTTCCCCGGCTGGCTGCTGGTGGATCCGTTCTATGGCGGCATGTACGACCTGAAACCTGAACATCCTCAGCCACGTCTCAACGTGGTGGGTGCGCGCGGCGGTTAAACCGCATGGCGCGGTCGCGGCGCAATTTTTTGTGCATCTCCGAAGCAGGTATGTCGCTGAGAGATGCGCGATAAACCGCGCTGCTAAGGTTCAGCATCATCTTTTTGGTTAAAAGCGATAAATCACTTAGCTGCCGTTTGATATTCAAGACGGCAGCGACAATGAGAGCCGATTTCAAGCTATTGTGCTGTCGGCTTCACCATGGCATGACCGGATTTATGCTGCGCCAGATACTGCTGCTGGAAAATGCACATGCGAATGGTATTGCGGTATTCACCATTGATGAAAAATTCGTGCTTCAGCACGCCTTCCACTTCAAATCCCAGTTTGGTGTAGATGTGAATCGCTTTCTCATTCTCCTGATCAACAATCAGGTAGAGTTTGTAGAGATTGAGCACCGAAAAGCCATAATCCATCGCCAGTTTAGCCGCCTGACTGGCTAAGCCTTTGCCCTGATGCCCCGGATCAATGATGATCTGAAACTCAGCGCGACGATGTACGTGATTGATCTCGACCAGTTCCACCAATCCCGCTTTTTGCCCATCGTGTTCAACGACAAAACGACGCTCTGTTTGATCGTGGATATGCTTGTCGTAGAGATCCGAGAGCTCGACAAAAGCTTCGTACGGCTCCTCAAACCAATAACGCATCACGCTGGCGTTGTTGTCTAACTGGTGCACAAAGTGCAGATCTTCTCGCTCAAGCGGACGCAATTTCACCGTCATACGGTGTTCCTTCTGTTGAAAAATTGGCGTGATTATAGCGCCATCCGCCGAAGGTTGCTTTCGCACCAGTGTGATCATCGGCATAGGGTTTATGCACCGTTTCAGTGCGCGATCTCAACCCCCTCTCCCCATTACAATGGGCTTTCACAATCTGGCACAGCCATTGCTTGGCTTGTATAGATAAGACTATACAACTGTTGTTTTTCATCACCTTTATCAGGAGTGGAAGATGGGCAAGCCAGTGAAACTCGTTGTTCATGCATTAACCGCCGCAGTCCTGTGCGCCAGTGCTTTAGGAGCACAGGCGGCCGACACCAAAGTCGCCATCGGTATTTCCGGCTGGACCGGATTTGCCCCACTGACGCTGGCCGATAAAGCTGGGATTTTCAAAAAGCACGGCCTTGATGTCGATGTGAAGATGATCCCGCAGAGCAGCCGACATCTGGCGGTGGCTTCCGGCACCATTCAGTGCGCGGCGACCACGGTTGAAACCTACATCTCCTGGAACGCCGCAGGCGTGCCGATTAAGCAGATCGTTCAGCTGGACAAATCTTACGGTGCCGATGGCCTCGCCGCCCGCAGTGACATCACCAGCATCAAAGATTTGAAAGGCAAAACCATCGCGGTAGATGCTCCCGGCACCTCACCGTATTTCCTGCTGGCGTGGATGCTGGACAAAAACGGCATGACGATGAAAGACGTGCGTCTCGCGACCATGGCACCGCAGGCGGCGGCACAATCTTTTGCTGCGGGTCAAAACGATGCGGCAGTGACCTATGAACCTTATCTCTCGGTGATTCGCAACCAGCCCAAGGCAGGGAAGATCCTCGCCACCACGCTGGATTATCCGATGGTCATGGACACACTTGGCTGTACGCCGACGTTCCTGAAAGAGCATCCTCAGGCCGCGAAAGCGCTGGTGGCCAGCTATTACGATGCGCTGGAGATGATCAAACAGCAGCCGGACAAGTCTAACGAGATTATGGGTGCAGCAGTAAAATCCACGGGCAAAGAGTTTGCGGAGTCAGCCAGTTATTTGCGCTGGCAGGGGCCGGAAGAGAACAAGAAATTCTTCAATGGTGAAATTGAAACCTTCAGTGATGAAGCCGGCAAACTGCTGCTGCGTGCAGGGGTGATCAAGAAAATGCCGGATGTGAAAAGCCTGTACGACGCCAGCTTTGTGCAGTAAGCAGGAGAAAGGAGATGGAGATGAGTAAAAGCCAACCCGTGACTCCGCCAGCAGCGCTGCCGGAGGCGCCGCAGCGCTGGCACAATCCGTTGATGGTGCCGCTGAAAGCGATTTCGCTGCACTTACGTGTCGCGCTCGGCGTGGCGTTCTTTGTGCTGTTTATCGCGGTATGGACGCTGGTAACGCTGGGCGGCATGGTGTCGCCTACTTTCCTCGCCGATCCTCTCACCATGCTGCAGCAAGGTGCGGTGCTGTTCACCGAGTACAACTTCTCGCTGGATATCGGCATGACGGTGATGCGCGTTCTGTCGGGCTTCCTGCTGGCGGCCGTGATAGGTGTGCCGCTGGGCATCATGATGGGCGCTTACAAAACCTGGGAAGCGTTTCTTGAACCCTTCGTCTCCTTTTGCCGTTATTTACCGGCCTCGGCGTTTGTGCCGTTGCTGATTCTGTGGGCCGGTATCGGTGAAACCCAGAAGATCCTGGTGATCTTTATTGGCTCATTCTTCCAGATCGTCTTGATGGTGGCGGTCACGGTGAGCGGTGCCCGCCGCGATCTGGTGGAAGCGGCCTACACGCTGGGCTGCAGCAACCGCTCGATCGTGCGTCGCGTGCTGATCCCCGGTGCTGCACCGGGCATTGCTGAACTGCTGCGCCTGGTGCTCGGCTGGGCGTGGACTTACGTCATCGTTGCCGAATTGATCGGATCGGAAAGTGGCATCGGCCATATGATCGTCGACAGTCAGGCATTGCTGAATACCGGGCAGATTATCTTCGGCATCATTGTGATCGGCTGCATTGGCTTGATCTCTGACTACTTGTTCAAAGTGCTCAATCGGCGCTTGTTTGCATGGAGCACCCTGTAATGAAACACAGCAAACTCAACGTGCGCGGCGTCGAGCGCATTTTTACCGGCCCCAAAGGCGAGCAAACTCAGGCACTACAGCCGATTCATTATCAGGTGGAAGAGAATGATTTCATTACCATTCTCGGCCCTTCGGGCTGTGGGAAATCCACTCTGCTGCGCATCATCGCCGGACTGGATACGCCCACGCGCGGGGAAATCTGGCTGGACGGTAAAAGCGTGGAAGGGCCGGGTGCCGATCGCGGCATGGTGTTCCAAAGCTATACGTTGTTTCCGTGGCTGACGGTGGAGGAGAACATCCGCTTTGGCCTGCAGGAGCGTGGCATCAGTGCAGCGCAGCAGAAAGAGCGCAGCGACTACTACATCCAGCAGGTGGGATTACGCGGCTTTGCGCAGCACTATCCGCGCCAACTCTCGGGCGGCATGCAGCAACGTACTGCGATCGCCCGTGCGCTGGCCAACGATCCCAAAGTGCTGTTGATGGATGAGCCGTTTGGCGCCCTGGATAATCAGACGCGCGTGATGATGCAGGAGCTATTGCTGTCGGTGTGGGAGCAGTCGCGCAAGACCGTGCTGTTCGTCACCCACGATATCGATGAAGCGATTTTCATGGCTAACAAGGTAGCGATTTTCAGCGCCCGACCGGGCCGCATCAAGCAGGAGGTGGCAGTGAATTTCAACAATGGGCGCGATTACACCATTAAAACCTCACCCGAATTTATGGCGTTAAAGGCCGAAGTGACCGAGTCGATTCGCAGCGAGACGCTGCAGGCGATGGCGCATTAAGCAGAGATCATATTTGGCGTAAATTGAATGGTGCATCAATTTACGCCTGTCCGTGGCGGCACGATGGAGCATGCATCTGTTTGCGATATGATCGCTTTAGATGCGGATGAAAAAATCGCGCCGCAACGGTTGAGTGAAAATGCGTTAACCGACAATCCGACCCAACGCCATATGTGCCGCGCGGTCGCACATATGATCGATTACATCGGGATCGTGACTTACCAGCACCATGGTCAACCCATCATTCTGCTTCAAATCATTCAGCAGATTCAGGATCTCCGCCTGCACCGACATATCCAGTGCTGAGGTTGGCTCATCCAGCAACAGGATTTTCGGCTCCAGTAGCAGGGCGCGCACAATCGCCACGCGCTGACGCTGGCCGCCGGACAGCTGATGCGGATAACGATCCGCCAGCGCTGGATCCAGCCCGACATGGCGAAAACCCTGATTGATGCGGTCGTCGATATTATCGCGCTTCAGCATCTTCAACGGTTCAGCCAGGGTGCGGCGCAGACGATGGCGTGGATGCAGTGAGGCATACGGATCCTGAAACACCATCTGCACATCACGACGCAGCGGACCGGTAAAGGCTTTACCTGGCTGCACATCGGTGCCGGCCAGTTGCATGCTGCCGCTCCAGAACGAGTTCAAACCTGCCATCACCCACAGCAGCGATGACTTGCCGCAGCCCGATGGCCCCACCAGACCGAAACATTCTCCCGCCGCCACCTGCAAGGATACGTCATGCACCACGGTGCGCAGTTCGTAGCCCTGCTTATGCGACACGCTCAGATTGTTTAACTCAATCATTGCTGGCCTCCAGCGCAGCACGATCCAGCACCGGCAAGCGTTCACCGTGCGTGGCTTTACTGGGACGACAGGACCATAGCGTGCGTGTGTAAGGATGAGTCGCATTAGATAGCTCTGCCGCAGGCAACGTATCCAGCAATTTGCCTTTGTACATCACCATCACGCGATCGCAGTGCTCAGAGACCTGCTGCAGATCGTGGCTGATCAGCAGTAAGCCCATATTGCGCTGCTCCACCAAACGACGAATCAGTGCCAGCACTTGATCGCGCATCGCATGATCAAGCGCCGAGGTCGGTTCATCGGCAATCAGCAGATCGGGATCGGTGATCAAAGCGATCGCCAGCATCACACGCTGCCCCATGCCGCCGGAAAGCTGATGCGGATAACGCTTCATCAACTGACGGGGATCCGGCAGACCGACCGCATCCAGCATCTCGCACACTTTCTCTTTACGTTCGGCACGGCTCAGTTTGCGGTGTAGCACCAGCGGTTCTTCGACCTGCCAGCCAATAGTGCGAGTCGGGTTGAGGGCGTATTTCGGATCCT
>NZ_DAMDQC010000078.1:0-20033 GCF_032082325.1 Pantoea sp. CTOTU50773
TTCTTTACCGTCTACATGGATTGTAGCCATAGTGAACATGCTTCCGTAAGGCTCGCCCTAAGACGAGCGTTAAACATCTAATTCTGTCCCCCGCGCCGTGTCGGCGTAGGGTGAATTCCGTGTACGGCGGCTGATTACCAGCGCGCTTTCAGCAGGTTGGGCTGAATACCACCGATCGATCGGGTATTGCCAAACACCTGCGGCGCAATGCCGGCTTCAAACTCTTCACGGAAATATTTAATCGCGCTCTGCAATGGCTCAACGGCACCCGGTGCGTGGGCACAGAAGGTTTTCCCTGGGCCGAGTTGGCGACAGAGTTGCAGCAGGGTTTCGATGTCACCCGGCTGGCCTTTTTTCTGCTCCAGCGCACGCAAGATCTTCACGCTCCATGGCAAGCCATCACGGCATGGCGTACACCAGCCACAGGACTCGCGCGCAAAGAATTCTTCCAGATTACGCACCAGCGAAACCATGCCAATTTCATGATCGACCGCCATCGCCAATGCCGTGCCTAAACGGCTGCCGGCTTTACCGATGCTGGCAAATTCCATTGGCAGATCAAGGTGTTGATCGGTCAGGAAATCCGTACCCGCACCGCCTGGCTGCCAGGCTTTAAATTTCAGGCCATCGCGCATGCCACCGGCATAATCTTCCAGAATCTCACGCGCGGTCGTGCCAAACGGCAGTTCCCACACGCCTGGATTTTTCACGCGGCCTGAGAAGCCCATCATTTTGGTACCGGTGTCTTCGCTGGTAGAGATGTTCTTGTACCAGTCAACGCCGTTGAGGAAGATGGCTGGGACGTTGGACAAGGTTTCCACGTTGTTGACGCAGGTTGGCTTGCCCCACACGCCCGCACTCGCCGGGAACGGTGGCTTAGAACGCGGGTTCGCACGACGACCTTCCAGTGAGTTGATCAGCGCGGTCTCTTCACCACAGATGTAACGTCCCGCGCCGGTGTGCACGATCAGTTCAAAATCGAAACCGGTACCGAGGATGTTTTTACCGAGGTATCCCGCTTCGGTGGCTTCGGCAATCGCACGGCGCAGATGCACGGCCGCTTCGATGTACTCGCCACGTAAGAAGATGTAGCCACGATAGGCTTTCAGGGCGAACGCACTGATCAGCATACCTTCCACCAACTGGTGCGGCATTTGCTCCATCAGCAGGCGGTCTTTATAGGTGCCCGGCTCCATTTCATCGGCGTTACACAGCAGGTAACGGATGTTCATGGATTCGTCTTTCGGCATCAGACTCCACTTCAGGCCGGTATTAAAGCCTGCGCCACCGCGACCTTTTAGACCGGAGTCTTTCACTGCCGCAACGATTTCGTCCTGGCTCATGCCTTTCAGTGCTTTATCAGCGCCGACATAACCGTTTTTACTGCGATATTCATCGATCCACACCGGCTGCTTGTCGTCGCGCAGACGCCAGGTGAGTGGATGCGTTTCCGCAGTACGAATGATCTGTTTAATGGTCATTGATACTGCTCCAGCAGATTGGCGATGCCTTCCGGGGTCAGATGAACATGGGTATCTTCATCCACCATCATGGTTGGGCCTTTGTCACAGTTGCCCAGGCAGCAGGTTGGCAGCAGGGTAAAGCGGCCATCGGCTGTGGTCTGGCCCGGCTTGATATTCAGATTCTGCTCAAGCGCAGCCTGAATGCCCTGGAAACCGGTGATGTGGCACACCACGCTGTCGCAATAACGAATGACGTGACGGCCAACCGGCGTGCGGTAGATCTGGCTGTAAAACGTCGCCACACCTTCTACGTCACTGGCTGGAATGCCCAACACTTCAGCAATGGCATTGATGGCACCATCTGGCACCCATCCACGCTGCTTCTGCACGATCTTCAACGCTTCAATTGAGGCGGCGCGTGCATCTTCGTAATGGTGTTTTTCGTGCTCAATAGCGTGGTGCTCGGTCTCGCTCAGCACAAAGACCTCATCAGGGTCGATAGTGTGAATGGCAATTTTTTGATCGTGCATAATTAGCGGTCCACGTCTGACATAACAAAATCGATACTACCGAGGTATACGATCAAGTCGGATACCAGGCTGCCGCGGATCACCGATGGGATCTGCTGCAGGTGCGGGAAGCTTGGCGTACGCACACGGGTGCGGTAGCTCATGGTGCTGCCATCGCTGGTCAGGTAGTAGCTGTTGATCCCTTTAGTCGCTTCAATCATCTGGAAGGATTCGTTGGCCGGCATGACCGGGCCCCAGGAAACCTGCAGGAAGTGCGTGATCAGGGTTTCGATATGTTGCAGCGTGCGCTCTTTTGGTGGCGGCGTGGTCAGCGGGTGATCCGCTTTGAACGGGCCTTCCGGCATGTTTTTCAGGCACTGTTCCAGAATGCGCAGTGACTGCCACATCTCTTCCATTTTGAGCTGAACGCGGGTGTAAGCATCACTGATGCCAGCGCCAACCGGGATCTCAAAGTCGAAGTTTTCGTAGCCTGAATACGGACGCCATTTACGCACATCAAAGTCGAGGCCGGTGGCACGCAGGCCAGCACCGGTGGTACCCCACGCCAGCGCTTCATCCATGTTGTACGCCGCAACGCCTTGCGAACGGCCCATCAGCACGGTGTTACGCAGTGCGGCTTTGTCATACTCTTTCAGACGCTTCGGCATCCAGTCGAGGAACTCACGCAGCAGACGCTCCCACCCTTTCGGCAGATCGTGCGCCACGCCGCCGATGCGGAACCAGGCTGGGTGCATACGGAAACCGGTAATTGCTTCAACCACGTCATAAATTTTCTGACGGTCGGTGAAGGCGAAGAACACCGGCGTCATGGCGCCCACGTCCTGTATAAAGGTGGAGATGTACAGCAAGTGACTGTTTATACGGAACAGCTCTGACAGCATCACGCGGATCACGTTGACGCGATCCGGCACGGTGATGCCGGCTAATTTTTCCACCGCCAGCACGTAAGGCATCTCGTTCACGCAGCCGCCGAGATATTCGATACGGTCGGTGTACGGAATGTAGCTGTGCCAGGATTGGCGCTCGCCCATCTTCTCAGCACCACGATGGTGGTAGCCGACATCCGGCACGCAGTCGACGATCTCTTCGCCATCCAACTGCAGAATGATACGGAAGGCACCGTGCGCGGACGGGTGGTTAGGACCCAGGTTGAGGAACATGAAATCCTCATTGGTGGTGCTACGCTTCATGCCCCAGTCTTCAGGCTTGAAGGTCAGCGCCTCCATTTCCAGATCTTCTTTCTGTTTGGTCAGTTCGAACGGGTCGAACTCAGTGGCACGCGCCGGGTAATCTTTACGCAGCGGATGGCCTTCCCAGGTCTGCGGCATCATGATGCGCGTCAGGTGCGGGTGACCATTAAAGGTGATACCAAACATCTCCCAGGTCTCGCGCTCATACCAGTTGGCATTGGCGAAGATTTTGGTGATGGTGGGCACATTCAGATCGTTTTCAGACAGCGCCACCTTGAGCATGATGTCGCGGTTGCGTTCAATCGACAGCAGGTGATAGAAAACGGAAAAATCCGCGGCGGGTAGACCGGCGCGGTGGGTGCGCAAACGCTCATCGAAACCGTGTAAGTCATACAGCATGACGTACGGCTTTGGCAGCTTACGCAGGAATTCGACAATTTCCAGTAACTGTTCACGTTTCACCCAGACGACCGGAATACCGGTGCGGGTGGCCTGAACGGTAAAGGCATCCGGCCCAAAACGGTTACGCAGCTCGCCGACCACTGGATCATCCAGATGGTCGCGGGTTTGCCATGCAGGCTGAGCGAGATCTTGCGTGGTTAAATCTGTCATACGTTACTCACCATTCCGGCCTGTAATCAGGCGCTAAAAGAAGGCGTCAGGATGGCGGCGCGCATTAAATTGTGATGTTCTGCTGCGGCCGTTGTGCCATCCGTGTACGGGAAGCTTAGACTTCGTCTGGCGTTCTCAGGTTAGTGACGGCAATACGCTCGCCGCGTTTTCTCTCACGCTCTGGCTGCATATTGGCGCGATAAACGCCCTGATCACCCACCACCCACGACAGTGGACGGCGCTCTTTACCAATCGACTCACGCAGCAGCAGCAGCGCTTGCATGTAAGCTTCAGGACGCGGTGGGCAGCCCGGAATGTACACGTCAACCGGCAGGAATTTATCCACGCCTTGCACCACAGAATAGATGTCGTACATGCCGCCCGAGTTTGCACAAGCACCCATGGAGATCACCCATTTCGGTTCCAGCATCTGGTCATACAAACGCTGAATAACCGGCGCCATTTTGGTAAACGGCGTACCGGCGATCACCATAAAGTCAGCCTGACGTGGGGAGGCGCGCATGACTTCCGCACCAAAACGCGCCACGTCATGCACCGCAGTGAATGACGTGGTCATTTCCACGTAGCAACAGGAAAGACCGAAATTGTACGGCCAGAGAGAGTTTTTACGACCCCAGTTCACCATGTCATGCAGGGCATGCTCGAGCTTGCCCATATAGACGCTGCGATGAACGTGCTGCTCCAGAGGATCGGTAACAATCTCCTGTTTCTGCAGCGGATAGCGATCGTTATCACCGCCGCCGTTCGGGTCTACGCGTGTCAGCGTGTAGTCCATCTTATTGCCTCGCTTTTACTGCTTATGAGGGTTGGTGTGGTTGTGACTGACCGGAATTGATTTGACCACTACGCGACGACGCGCAGGAGCCCAATCCAGTGCACCGATGCGCACCAGATAAACCAGGCCTGCCAATAGCACCAAAATGAAAATTGCGGCTTCGACAAAGCCGACCCATCCGCTCTCACGGATTGAAGTCGACCAGGCGTATAAATAGAGGGCTTCGACGTCGAAAATAACGAAGAACATCGCAACCAGATAGAATTTAGCGGAGAGGCGAATATGGGTATCACCGACGGATTCGATACCCGATTCAAACGGGGTGTCTTTATGGCGCGCCCGCGCACGACCACCTAACAACCAACCGCCGGTCAACATGAAGGCACACAGGCCAAATGCAATAACAATAAAAACAATAAACGCCCAGTGATGAGCGATCACTTCTGTGGTTGTCGACATACTCTTTGCTTACTCATCAAAAGTGGCGCTGGCATCCTGCACTGTTGCAGCAAACACACCACATGAATTCAAGGGAAGGATAAAAAACCTTGTAAACTATGCTGTCATTATCAAATAAGCAGCAATTTTATGGGGTTTTTTACTCCTTTCTATAACCTTTTGTCAACTTTGACAAAAGCATCCAAACATTAATTAACACCCGTAGCATATTATTAACAAATGAACCCCATCATACCAGCTAAATCGCTTCAGTTTGTGAGGTTAATTTCAGTGTAGCGGGTATTCACATGCATGGATCGTGCATTTAACAATCATATTTTGACAGGTCTTACAGGGATTTCCCCCCCCCTTATAGGGGGTATTTTTTTGATCCAGAACACATAATGGTGTTTTTTGCTGTAAAAATCGGCGATCGGTACAGGCAAATGCCCAGGGAAAGATGGCACGGAATGATAAAGAAGTTCCACTTTGAGCAAAAATGGAACAATTTCCATTTTTCAGGAAGAGAAGAAAATTATTGGTGGTGAATCGCGTTAGAAAGCGTGAATTAAAATGCATAAAAAAAGCCTTAGCTGATGTTTATCAGTCTAAGGCTCATTTTGATAAGTTTTAACAATTAAACGGTATTCCAACGTGAAGGAATAACCCGCTATTGTTGACCTTACTCTTCGTCATCCAGCAGCAGGGTGCCATCTGGATTTGCCGTCAGATTGTAAGGATCGTTGGTGGACTGCATCGCGTTGAAGATCGCCAGCGCCAACTCGTTATCACTGTCTGGGTTACGGCACAGCAGGTACTGAGTATCGGGCAATACCGGCAGCCCTTCAGCCGCACCCATTACACGCAGCTCTGGGCTCATCATCTCAACCGGGCGTGCTGTGACACCCAGACCCGCTTTCACTGCCGCACGCACTGCTGCCAGCGTTGATGCAACATAGGAAATGCGCCATGGGATGCCCGCTTCATTCAGGTGATCGATAGCCATGTCACGGTACGGACTTGGCTCATCCAGCAGCACCAGTGGAATGGCTTCGCCGCGCTGGAAGATGTAATCCGCAGCACAGTACCAAAGCGTCGGAGAAGTACGCAGGACCTGATGGGTGAAATTACCAGGACTGGACGTGGTGACAACCAGATCAACCTCACCCTGATTCAGCATTTCCATCATGAACGGGTTGCGTTTGACGCGCACATCAATGGCCAGCTTCGGATAGACCGACGTTACGCGGTTAAGCAGGAACGGCAGAATGGTATCGGAAGTGTCATCGGAGGCGCCGATGGTCAGTACGCCCTGGATGTTGCTGTACATTAAAGAGGTGCACGCTTCGTCATTGAAACGAAGGATCTTTCTGGCGTAGCCTAGCAACTGGATGCCATGCTCCGTCAACAGTTTATTACGTCCATGTCTGGCAAACAGCTCTTTACCTACCAATTGTTCCAGACGTTGCATCTGCTGACTTACTGCGGATTGCGTTCTGCACACTGCTGCAGCCGCCGCCGCAAAAGTATTCAAGTCAGCAACAGCAACAAAAGTACGCAGCAGATCGAGGTCGAGATTCAGTATCGGACGATTTGCATTAGTCATGTTTTTTCTTCACTTATAAGATTTTTTAAAACTACTACCCTGGTGTATTACCCTACTTATCAAATAGATAAGAGGTAATGGTGCTTAATGACAGCCCTGTGTGGAGCTGTCATGGAAAAATCGTGTCAGGCGGATGCCGACGGATACGTCACTCTGTATTCAGAGGAGTGCCGTCAAATAAGACAGAACAACTTCGGGTACGAAGACGTATGTCGCACAGATGCTGGAAGCTGCGTAGTTGTCTAGTTTCCCGCGAAAACGGCCTGCGGGTCAAAAAGAGATAACATCATGTTATGCTGATGCGAAGCGATAAAGTGCATCAAATAATAAATTATACTTAATCATTTTTACGCTTTAAAGGGAAATGTTTTCGATCAAATCATCGCATTTTTTGACCAAATCCCTTTTCCGCCACATCCTGCCACAACAGCGCTCATTTTTTAACCCCCCAGGTTCTTAAACTGCTGCAGCCGCGTTAAAGTTACAGTGTAAATGCTATTTAACCTGCTGCTGTTATCAGAATAGGTCACTTCGCAGCGCTTCATGCTGCCACCTTAAACTGATTAAGAATGCGTGACATTTAATGGCACCAGCGATGGCTGCAACGGCACTGTTTAGTTCTTAGACATCCAACAAGATTTCTTTAACTATTTCATCAGGTCGCTAATGGTTTTTTTTGCAGGATGTAAATAAAAAATTTCTTAATGACCTTCATTACCCATGGATTAACGGCTTTACAGTGCCAGCACAAACCACCAGCATTTTATATTACAAAAAAATCAAACAATAGAGTTATTAACCAGATTAACCTTCGCAAACTGCGTTTTACGCCACCCAAGACAGGAATCATTGGCAAACGCGCCAAAACCTTAAGCCGCCCTTCTTTTGTGACAGTGAGAGGAGTAAATTGGGCAGGTTTGATTTTGGTGGCAGGTTAAAGGACTCTGCCCGTTAAGGCGGTAACGATGAATTTTCAAATTGATAAATCCGGCAAGCTGGAAAATGTCTGTTATGACATCCGTGGCCCGGTACTGAAAGAAGCTAAGCGTCTGGAAGAAGAAGGTAATAAAGTTCTCAAACTCAACATCGGCAACCCTGCCCCGTTTGGTTTTGAAGCCCCTGATGAAATTCTGGTTGATGTGATTCGCAACCTGCCGAGTTCGCAAGGCTATTGTGATTCAAAAGGGCTGTATTCGGCGCGTAAAGCGATTATGCAGCACTACCAGGCGCGTGATATGCGCGATGTTACCGTCGAAGATATCTACATTGGTAACGGTGTCTCTGAACTGATTGTGCAGGCGATGCAAGCATTGCTGAACAGTGGTGATGAGATGCTGGTACCTGCGCCAGATTATCCGTTATGGACGGCAGCCGTGTCGCTGTCGAGCGGTAAAGCTGTGCATTATCTGTGTGATGAGTCTGCGGGCTGGTTCCCGGATTTGGACGATATCCGCAGTAAGATCACCCCGCGCACGCGTGGCATCGTCATCATTAACCCGAACAACCCAACGGGTGCGGTGTACAGCAAAGAACTGCTGATGGAAGTGGTGGAGATTGCGCGTCAGCACAACCTGATCATTTTCGCTGACGAAATCTACGACAAGATTTTGTATGACGAGTCACAGCACCATTCGATTGCGGCACTGGCGCCGGATCTGCTGACCGTGACCTTTAATGGTCTGTCTAAAACCTACCGTGTTGCGGGATTCCGTCAGGGTTGGATGGTGTTAAACGGTCCGAAGAAACACGCTAAGGGCTATATCGAAGGGCTGGAGATGCTGGCGTCGATGCGTTTGTGCGCCAACGTGCCTGCTCAGCATGCGATTCAAACGGCGTTAGGTGGCTATCAAAGTATCAGCGAGTTTATTGCACCTGGTGGTCGTTTGTATGAACAGCGCCAACGTGCCTGGGAATTGATCAACGACATTCCGGGCGTCAGCTGCGTGAAACCACAAGGCGCTTTGTACATGTTCCCGCGCATCGATCCCAAGAAATTCAACGTCTTTGATGATCAAAAAATGGTGCTGGATTTCCTGTTACAAGAGAAAGTGCTACTGGTTCAGGGTACCGCCTTTAACTGGCCATGGCCGGATCACGTGCGCATCGTCACCTTGCCACGTGTTGATGATCTGGAAATGGCGATCAATAAATTTGGTCGTTTCCTCCAAGGCTATCGTCAGTAGTCTGACACACTGACCCGCAATGCATGCATGCAGCAAGTGAATGAATCCAGGTTGCTTACCTGCGTGAGCGACTAGGGTAAGTGAACGCAGCTAACGTACATGCAACCCGAAGTATGAAGGGTATATACTGTTTTCATCTCGGGGAAGGCACTCCTTCCCCGCCGTGAGAACAGGAACCGTCTATGACCCGTAGCCACTTTTTTGCTCATCTCTCCCGTCTTAAACTGATTAATCGCTGGCCATTGATGCGCAACGTTCGCACCGAAAATGTCTCTGAACACAGTCTTCAGGTGGCGATGGTGGCGCATGCGTTGGCCATTATCAAAAACAAAAAATTTAACGGCAATCTCAATGCAGAGCGTATTGCGATGCTGGCGCTGTATCACGATGCCAGTGAAGTGCTGACCGGTGATTTACCCACGCCGGTGAAGTATTACAACGCGCAAATTGCTCATGAGTACAAAAAGATCGAAAAGATCGCTCAGCAGAAGTTGATCGAGATGTTGCCGCCGGAATTGCAGGATGCCTACCGTCCGTTGATTGACGAGCATTTGCATAGCGAGAGTGAACAAGCGGTGGTGAAGCAGGCTGACGCGCTGTGCGCCTACGTGAAATGTCTGGAAGAGCTGTCAGCAGGAAATAACGAGTTTTTGCTGGCTAAGGCACGTCTGGAGAAAACATTGTCACAGCGTCGTTCCCCCGAAATGGATTACTTTGTAGAGATATTCATTCCAAGCTTTAGCCTGTCGCTGGATGAAATTTCTCAGGATACCCCATTATAAAAAACGGGCCGCTATGGCCCGTTCTGTCAGACGTTGGCAGAAAGCGTAAACATGCCGTTTTCTGTAGGTGAAACCACCAGCGGTTCCAGTGTTTTCACCTGCCAGGTCACTTCATTCAGGCGCGGGGCATCCGTGGGGGCATTAACAGCAACCACTGCACTGCGCGCCTCCAGCCCGGCAATAATGCCGGCGGGCGCATCTTCAACCACAACGCATTCCGCTGCAGGCAGTCCCAGGCGTTCAGCACCCAGCAGATACGGCTCCGGGTTCGGTTTACCCAATTTGATGTTTTCTGCGGTAATGAACACCTCCGGCATCGGTAAACCCGCCGCTTTGTGACGCGCGTGAGCCACCGGGATAGATCCTGAAGTCACTATCGCCCAGGGAATCTGCAGTTCGTTGAGTGTGGCGAGCAATGCCTTTGCCCCCGGAATCGCTTGCACGCCCTGCGTATCTTCTGCTTCTAAACGCTCAAGCCACATAAACTCCGCCTGAATCGCCTCTTCAGACTGGCCTGCCATAAAATGGCGCAGTGAATTGATCGCTGGCTTACCGTGTATGAAGTTCAGGACTTCTTCCGCCGCAAGACCCTGGCGCTCGCCCCACAATGACCATGCGCGGATCACCGCAGGCAACGAATCCACCAATGTACCGTCCAAATCAAACAGAAAACCCCTGTACTCCACGCGTTGCTCCTTATTCAGGCATTAAGAATCTGCGCGATTTCGTTCGCGCTAAGATGATACTGACGCGGACAAGTGTGCCACACCGCCAGCATACGTTGGTATTTTTCCCACATCGGCGTCTGAGCATTGAAGCCGTGAGTTCCAGAATCAAAATGGGTGTAGCGTCCTTCGACGTTCACCATAAAGCGCACATAGCCGAGATAGCGCGCCTCGGTGGCCGCATCAAAGCCGAGAAACGCCAGACGGCGCTCTTCGATATTATTGGCTTCTTTCAGGTTCGACCAGGAGACATGCAGCGCATGGTGCATTTCCATAATATCGATGAGTTGGCGGCAGGTGGCTTCCGTTAGCTCGCCAAACTCTTTGTCGAGTTCGCGCAATTGCAGGCCGTAGCCCCGTTCGATGATGGTCTGGTAGCGGCGATAGCGCTCCGCATTTTCCGGCTCAAGCATCGCCATCATTTTGTATTGATTGGAGAGGATCAGTCGTTGTGCATGGGTCATTTCCACGGTTCGCTCCCGGGCCATCACGGCCGCTTAAGATTTAACAATGGATAAATGATTACACAAGGAAAGCGATGCGTGTTTGCCCGCATCACTTTTCTTTGATTTAAACCCGGTTACTGCACACATTCTCTGGCAGTAAAAGGGGATGATCGATCAAAGATCGTCGAGGAAGGTACGGTCGAGTTGTTTGAAGGCGCGCTTCAGCACATCGGCCAGCGCCTGATAAGTCGGTTTACCATCAACAGGGGCAATCGCTTGTCCCGCTTCTTCCAGTTTTGCGCGCACTTCGTGGAACCAGTGCAGCAACGTCGGCGGCAATGGCGTGATGGAGCGCTTACCCAGCCACCACAATCCCTGCATCGGCAGACTGCAGGCAAACAGTGCGGTGGCAATCGCCGGTCCCAACTGTCCGCCCATGGCGATTTGCCACGTCAGGGTGAATATCGCCAGCGGGGGCATAAAGCGGATGGCAAAACGCGTTGCCGTCACCACGCGGTTTTCCGGGAACATGGGGGCCAGTCGCTTATCGGCTGGCCAGGTCTTCATGTAACGCTGACCGTTCTGGAATAAACCAAACCAGCCGGGATTGCTTGTGTCATTCGCCATGATAGACCTCAACTAATTCTGCAACGATTAAAATATAATGATAACTACACAACTTTACGTGACATCCTTCAAAAGATTTTGTCTTTGCGGGTGACAGTGGGTATTCTGACGCCGTTTTAGCAACATTACCGGAAGCTTCAGCTCAATAAAAGAGCGGTTCAGAGCCATGTTTCGCTAAGCAGATTTCAAAAATCTGCGTAAAATTACCGAAATTTTTTTGCATGTCGGTCTCTTTTTGACTACCGCATGATGTTAATCATTAATCTACCAGCATTCATGGGCTACGCTGTTAGTCTGATTGCGTTATTTTTAGCCACTCTTTAATCAATAGGTACTTCCATGTCAACGAAGTTAGTACTGGTTCTGAACTGCGGCAGCTCTTCACTTAAGTTTGCCATCCTCAATCCAGCCACCGGTGACGAATATCTGTCAGGTCTGGCGGAGTGTTTCCATTTACCTGAAGCGCGTATCAAATGGAAACTGGAAGGCAGCAAACAAGAAGCGCCTCTCGGCGCAGGTGCAGCGCACAGTGAAGCGCTGAACTTTATTGTTAAAACTATTCTGGCACAAAAACCAGAGCTTTCGGCACAAATCGCTGCAATCGGCCATCGTATCGTTCACGGCGGCGAGCAGCTGACTCAATCGGTGATCATCGATGAATCGGTGATTCAGGGCATTAAAGATGCTTCCTCTTTTGCTCCGCTGCATAACCCGGCGCATCTGATCGGTATCGACGAAGCACTGAAGAACTTCCCTCATCTGTCAGATAAGAATGTGGCGGTTTTTGATACGGCATTCCATCAGACTATGCCGGAAGAGTCATATCTTTATGCTCTGCCGTACAAACTGTACAAAGAGCACGGCGTTCGTCGCTACGGCGCACACGGCACCAGCCACTACTATGTGACGCAGGAAGCCGCCAAAATGCTGAACAAGCCAGTTAATGAACTGAATATCATTACTTGCCACCTCGGCAACGGCGGTTCAGTCTCTGCTATCCGTAACGGCCAGTGCGTCGATACTTCTATGGGTCTGACACCGCTGGAAGGTCTGGTGATGGGCACCCGCAGTGGTGATATCGACCCGGCTATCGTGTTCTTCCTGCATGACACCCTCGGTATGAGCGTGGATGCGATCAATAAACTGCTGACCAAAGAGTCTGGTCTGCTGGGTCTGACCGAAGTCACCAGTGACTGCCGCTATGTTGAAGACAACTACGCGACCAAAGAAGATGCCAAGCGTGCGATGGACGTGTTCTGCCATCGTCTGGCGAAATACATCGGCAGCTACACCGCGCTGATGGAAGGTCGTCTGGATGCCGTGGTGTTCACCGGTGGTATCGGTGAGAACGCGGCGATGGTGCGTGAGCTGGCGCTGGCGAAACTGGGTCTTCTGGGCTTTGAAGTGGATCACGAGCGTAACCTCGCGGCCCGCTTCGGTAAGTCTGGCTTTATCAACAAAGAGGGCACCCGCCCGGCCGTGGTGATCCCAACCAACGAAGAGTTGGTTATCGCCCAGGACGCCGCGCGTCTGACCGCCTAAATACACTTCTCTCCGTCAGCTCAGGCTGACGGAGTTGTTTTGGCTAGTCTGCAACACCTGAGAGGTTTTTATAGTGTCACGTACAATCATGCTCATCCCTACCGGCACCAGCGTCGGCCTGACCAGCGTCAGCCTCGGCGTGATTCGTGCCATGGAGCGCAAAGGCGTTCGCCTGAGCGTGTTCAAGCCGATTGCCCAGCCACGTGCGGGCGGCGATGCGCCCGATCAGACCACCACCATCATTCGTAAGAACTCCGCGATCCCTGCCGCTGAACCGCTGCAGATGTCACGCGTTGAGTCACTGCTGGGTTCGAACCAGCAAGACGTGTTGATGGAAGAGATCATCGCTAACTACCACGCTAATGCGCAAGACGCGGAAGTGGTGTTGGTTGAAGGACTGGTGCCAACCCGCAAGCATCAGTTTGCCTCTTCACTGAACTATGAAATCGCAAAAACCCTGAATGCGGAAATCGTGTTTGTGACGGCGCTGGGCAATGATTCGCCTGCGCAATTGAAAGAGCGCATTGAATTAACGCAAAGCAGCTTTGGCGGCAGTAAGAACAAAAACATCACCGGCGTGATCATTAATAAACTGAATGCGCCAGTGGATGAGCAGGGTCGTACGCGCCCTGACCTGTCTGAAATTTTCGATGATTCGACGAAAGCAAATATTGCCAATATCGATCCTAAGCAGCTGTTTGCTAACAGCCCATTGCCGATTCTGGGCTGTGTACCCTGGAGTTTCGATCTGATCGCGACGCGTGCCATCGATATGTGCCGCCATCTGAATGCAGAGATCATTAACGAAGGTGAGATCCAGACCCGCCGCGTGAAATCGGTGACGTTCTGCGCACGTAGCATTCCGCATATGCTGGAGCACTTCCGTCCGGGTTCACTGCTGGTGACATCGGCCGATCGTCCAGACGTGCTGGTTGCAGCTTGTCTCGCCGCCATGAACGGTATTGAGATCGGTGCCGTGTTGCTGACCGGTGGTTATCAGATTGAAGCACCGATTGCGCGTCTGTGTGAACGTGCCTTCCAGACGGGCCTGCCGGTTTTTATGGTGAAAACCAATACCTGGCAGACCTCACTGAGCCTGCAGAGCTTTAATCTGGAAGTGCCTGCAGATGATACCCAGCGCATTGAGAAGGTGCAGGAGTATGTGGCCAGCTTTATCGATGCCGATTGGGTGGAATCACTCACTGCGACTTCCGAACGTAGCCGTCGTCTGTCTCCACCAGCCTTCCGTTATCAACTGACCGAGCTGGCACGTAAAGCAGGCAAACGCATTGTGCTGCCAGAAGGCGACGAGCCGCGTACCGTGAAAGCCGCTGCGATTTGTGCCGAGCGTGGCATTGCATCTTGTGTACTGTTGGGTAACCCGGATGAGATCCAGCGTGTCGCTGCCGCTCAGGGTGTGGTGCTGGGCCAGGGCATTGAGATTGTCGATCCAGAAGTGGTGCGCGAGAATTATGTGCCGCGTTTGGTTGAGTTGCGTAAGAGCAAAGGCATGACCGAAGTGGTCGCGCAGGAGCAGCTGGAAGATAACGTGATGCTCGGCACCATGATGCTGGAGCGCGGTGAAGTGGACGGTTTGGTGTCAGGTGCTGTTCATACCACCGCCAATACCATTCGTCCGCCGTTGCAGTTGATCAAGACCGCGCCAAACAGTTCACTGGTGTCTTCCGTGTTCTTTATGCTGCTGCCTGAGCAGGTGCTGGTGTACGGTGACTGCGCGATTAACCCGGATCCGAATCCAGAACAGCTGGCAGAGATCGCGATTCAGTCTGCGGATTCCGCCAAAGCCTTTGGTATCGATCCACGCGTGGCGATGATTTCTTACTCAACCGGTAACTCCGGTGCGGGTAGCGACGTTGAGAAGGTACGCGAAGCGACGCGTATCGCGCAGGAGAAACGTCCTGATCTGGTGATCGATGGTCCGTTGCAGTATGACGCTGCGATTATGGAAGATGTGGCGAAGTCGAAAGCACCAAACTCTGCCGTTGCAGGCCGTGCGACCGTGTTTATCTTCCCGGATCTGAACACCGGTAACACCACTTACAAAGCGGTTCAGCGTTCGGCCGACCTGATTTCCATCGGGCCGATGCTGCAGGGTATGCGCAAGCCAGTGAACGATCTGTCACGTGGCGCATTGGTGGATGACATTGTTTATACCATCGCACTGACCGCGATTCAGTCAAAGCAGGCGGAAGGTTAATTCCTTTTTCTTTCTGCTGAACGTAAGGAGCATGAGGGTTAAACCTTGTGCTCTTTTTTTTTGCTTTAAGATTGGTGGGTGGTGAAGGCTGGGTGTTGCTGTGGGCTGGGTGCAGTTGTCGCTGAATGCTCGGTGCAAACGACAGGGAAGGCCAGTCCGATCGCGAAGGATTAACGCATCCCTGCAGATCGGCCGCGCCGTCCATGGCGCGGACGCTTCGCTCTTCGCACTGGCCTGCCCTGTCTTTCAAACTTGATCATCGCTTTTGAGGTGCACACCTCAGCATTCTGACTGTTTGTCATGAAAGGCTATGTCGTACGTTTCTGTTAATACTCTTCTTCCCTGCCCTTCAAACTTCATCATCGCTTTTGTGGCGCACACCTTCGCATTCAGAGCGAATGTAACGTGGCGACTTTCACGCAGTGGTTCACTGGCAAAAAAACATCCTGACGATCACACTGATCTCAGGCTCCCGTGACTTGCGAGGTGAATGATGAGCAGCAGTGATGTGCACCGTCGTCGATTGAAGGCCACGCCGCGCGGTGTGGGTGTGATGTGTGATTTCTATGCGGTTAAGGCGGAAAACGCCACGGTTTCGGATCAGAATGGGCGTGAATACACTGACTTTGCGGCAGGCATTGCGGTGCTGAATACCGGGCATCGTCATCCGAAAGTGATGGCGGCCGTGCAGCAGCAGCTGGATAGCTTTACCCATACCGCGTTTCAGGTTATCCCTTACGAGAATTATATTCATCTCGCTGAGCGGCTTAACCAGCGCGTGCCCATTAGTGGCGAGGTGAAAACCACCTTCTTTTCCAGCGGTGCAGAAGCGGTAGAGAACGCGGTGAAGATTGCCCGCGCGGCGACCGGGCGTCCCGGCATTATTGCGTTCACAGGCGCATTCCACGGGCGCACCCATATGACGATGTCACTGACGGGCAAAGTCGTGCCTTACAAAACCGGCTTTGGGCCGTTTGCCGGTTCGGTATTTCACGCCCAGTATCCTAATGCGCTGCACAACGTGAGCGTGCATCAGGCATTAGAGAGTCTGGAAGCGATTTTCCGCAGTGATATCAGCCCACAGCAGGTGGCGGCGATCATTTTCGAACCCGTGCAGGGCGAAGGCGGTTTTTATATTGCGCCACCAGCGTTTGTATCTGCTTTACGTGCCTTATGCGATCGTCACGGCATTTTGTTAATCGCCGATGAGATTCAGAGCGGTTTTGCACGCACCGGCAAGCTGTTCGCCAGTGAGTATTACGATGTGCAGCCAGATTTGATCACCATGGCAAAAAGTCTGGCGGGCGGGTTTCCGTTATCGGCCGTATCCGGGCGTGCCGAAGTGATGGATGCCCCTGAGCCGGGTGGTTTAGGTGGCACTTATGCGGGCAGCCCGCCCGCGATAGCCGCCGCGCATGCCGTGCTGGATATTATTGATGAAGAACAGCTGTGCGCACGCGCTAATCAATTGGGCGAACAGCTCAGTGCCACTTTGCGGAGTGCAGGATGCACATCCCTTGCTGAGGTGCGCGGTTACGGCTCAATGGTTGCGGCAGAGTTTCAGGATGACGCAGGCCGACCATCAGCAGAAATCACCAAAGCGATTCAGTTACAGGCGCTGGCACAAGGGCTGATTTTACTGACCTGTGGCGTACACAGTAATGTGATCCGTTTTCTTTATCCGCTGACGATTCCGCAGCCACAGTTTGATAAGGCCCTGCAACTGCTCAAAGACATTTTACGTGAGCATTAGAAACAACAAAGGCGCCGTTGGGCGCCTTGTTCGAACGTAGCGGGAATCAGGATTCGCTGCTCTGCTTGCGACGCGCGGCATCGCTGTTGCGGCTCAGCCACAGTGATACGGCTTTGAGCGAGTCGTCGGTGAATTCATCGCAGCGTGCAGTGATCTCTTCTGGCGTCATCCAGAACACTTCATCCACTTCTTCTTCCTGCATGGCGAATGGGCCATGTGACACACAGCTAAACAATCCACCCCAGACGCGGCAGTGCTCATCTTCGAAGTAGAATTTACCATGCTCGGCAAACGGCACTGCGGCGATCCCTAACTCTTCTTCCGCTTCACGGCGTGCAGATTCCAGCATGTCTTCACCACTCTGCACTACGCCACCGGCGGTCGCATCGAGCATACCCGGCATGAAGTCTTTGATTTCAGTACGACGCTGCACCAGAATTTTGCCCATACCATCATGCACCACGATGTAGGTCGCACGATGACGCAAATTCTGCGCACGCATCTGCGCACGGCTGGCCTGCGCAATGACTTCGTTCTCTTCACTAACGATATCAACCCACTCGATACCGCTATCTGCCGTTTGATCCACCATCCGTAACCCTTTTCTGTTTTCGGCGTGCCCAGCACGCGCCTGTTTGCGATGCCTTATTAGAATGAGCGGTAAGGTAAAGCGTTCTTTTCGCCTCCGCAAGGCTCTTCGTGCTTAGCGCGACTTACCCGATTCGGCCAGCCACAATTGCACTGACGCACGTTGCCACTGAAACTCGGCGTAATGCTGCAATTTCACCGGTAACGTGTCGCCATGCAGTGCCAGGCGGTTAATCATCACTGCCAAATCGGTGTCGGCAATCGACCATTCACCAAACAGGTTTTGTTGTCCATCCGGAAGCAGACGCTGAACCGCCGCGATCAATTTGCTTGCCGCCTGCTCGCCTGCCGGGGTTAATGGCGCAAAGCGCTCGCCGGCAAACAGCACTTCCGTCGGACGCTCAGCACGCAGCGCCATTAAATCACTGCGCAACCACGCCTGCACTTCACGCGCGTGCGCACGCTTTTCACGATCGCGTGGATAGAGACGCTCAAATTCAGGGGCCGGAAAACGCTCTTCGAGGTATTCAGCAATCGCTGAAGATTCATTGAGCACCAGATCATCAATCTGCAGCGTAGGTACGCGACACGTCAGCGACAGCGCGCGGTAGTCATCATCAAGCTGAGCGTTTTGCGCTAAGTCCACGCGCTTCAGGGTGAAAGGAATGCCTTTCTCGGTGAGTGCAACGTAGACAGACATGGCGTAAGGGCTGAAAAAGGATGCATCGGACCACAAGGTGATGGATGGATAGTTCATCGGCTGCCTCAATAAGCATCAGGTGTGCTTTCTATTTACCGATTTTTATTTGTTAAGGCAATGGTGTGCTGGTCGGATCTTTGACCTTAAGACCAATACAAACTTTCCCTTTTTCTTCATTAGCGTAAGCGCTGTCACGCTATCCGTGCGCTTCTCTTCTATGATCAGTCTGAGCAGAAAATAAATTACAAGGAGGCTCAGCATGCACCTGCTTATTACCGGTGGCACAGGTTTGATAGGCCGCCATCTGATACCGCGCCTGCTGTTGCTCGGGCATCAGGTGAACGTCGTCACCCGAGATGTCGCGGCGGCACGGGACAAACTGGATCCTCGCGTTTCGCTTTGGTCCGGTATCAATCAGCAAACCGATCTCGACGGTATTGATGGCGTGATTAATCTGGCGGGCGAGCCGATCGCCGATAAACGCTGGACCGAACAACAGAAACAGCGGCTGTGTGAAAGTCGCTGGCAGATCACCGAGCAAATCGTTTCGCTGATCCACGCCAGCAGCAACCCACCGCATTTTTTAATTTCCGGATCCGCGACCGGTTTTTATGGTGATACCGGCGATCTGGTATTAACGGAAGACGATCCCGGTCACGATGAGTTCACTCATGCCCTGTGTGCACGTTGGGAACAGCTGGCACTTAATGCACAGAGCGATCGCACCCGGGTTTGTTTATTACGCACTGGCGTAGTGCTGGCAGAGGAAGGCGGCGCGCTGGCAAAAATGAAGCTACCGTTCAAACTTGGCGTCGGCGGTCCGATTGGCAGTGGGAAGCAGTATCTGCCGTGGATTCACATTGACGATCTGGTTAACGCGATAATCTGGCTGATCGACAATAACGACCTGAGCGGACCGTTCAATATGGTTGCGCCTTATGCGGTGCGCAATGAGCAGTTCGCCGCCACACTCGGCCACGTGATGCATCGACCGGCGTTTATGCGCACCCCAGCCAGCGCGATTAAGTTGATGATGGGAGAATCTGCCGTGCTGGTGCTGGGTGGGCAGCATGTTTTGCCGAAACGGCTGGAGGAGTCGGGTTTTGGCTTCCGCTGGTATGATTTGCAGGAAGCGCTGCAGGATGTGGTCTGATAAACAGACGGCGGCCCTGAGCCGCCGTTTTTCGCTTAGCTGCGTTGTTCCGCTACTCGCGATTTCACCGCCCTCTCTTCACGCGTATGTCCCGGCTGCGGCACGCGAATGATAAAGGTCAGCACCCCCGCAAACACATACAGCGCGGTATAAGCCCATACCACCCCGACGATATCAAAGAACGGCAGCATCACTGAGGCGATAGCCGGAGCCACGAAATTGCTCAGGCCCGCCGACAGGTTGTAGATCGAGACGGCGGCACCTTTATGATGCGGTTCCAGCGTTGGAAATACCGCCGTCATCGGTACAAATGCCGCCACAAAGATCCCCAGCATCACTGCCGGAATCAGCGCCACCCAGAAGTTGTGACCGGCATACAGCGGCAGGTAATAAAACATCAGACTGGAAATCGCCATTCCCAGGCAACCAAACCAGCGCACCTGGCGGATCCAGCCTAGCTTCTCACCGGTGATGCCCCAGAAGATGTTGGTGAAAATGGTAACAAAGAAGAACACCGCCCAGATCTGCAGCCATTCAGAGATAGTGAAGCCGAGACGATCGACAAACAGCAGTGGCATGATGATGGCAAAACCAAACAGCGACAGCGTGTTGATGATGCGAATCAGGCAGGCATAAAACACGTGCTGATTCGTGAACAGGATGGTCACGGCCCGCGACATC
>NZ_DAMDQC010000079.1:0-19706 GCF_032082325.1 Pantoea sp. CTOTU50773
TAGCCAATGGTTTACTGGGCCAGGAAACTAACGGCCCGGGCGGGATATTTAAAGCGTTTCGCACGGTGCCGGTGATTCTCGATATTATCGAGGATATGCGTCAATTGTGCCCAAACGCCTGGCTGGTGGATTTCACTAATCCGGCAGGCATGGTGACAGAAGCGGCGATTAAATATGGCAAGTGGGAAAAAACCGTTGGCCTGTGCCATGTGCCGTTCGGCCATATCACTCAGGCATGCAGCGTGCTCGGTGCGAAAGAGAACGATCTCTATTTCAAATTTGCCGGGCTTAACCATTTCCACTGGCATCGCGTCTGGGATCAGCAGGGCAATGAACGCACCGCAGAACTGATTGATAAAATCTATTCCCCAGACCAGCAGGAAACAAGCGATGAAGGGCTGAAAAATATTCATCAGATTCCGTTTAACTACGATCAGGTAAAACATCTCGGCCTGCTGCCCTGTGGTTATCACCGCTATTACTATTTGCAGGAACCGATGCTCGCTCATGCCATCGAAGAGTTCGAACAGTATGAAACCCGCGCTGAAGTGGTGAAGAAAACCGAAGCGCGGTTGTTCGAGTTATATAAAGACGTGAACCTTAATTACAAGCCTGAAGAGTTGAGTCAGCGGGGCGGGGCGCATTACAGCGATGCGGCTTGCGATCTCATTGCATCGATTCAAAATAACAGCGGAAAATTAATGGTGGTCTCAACGCGCAATAATGGCGCGATTGCCGATTTACCGTTTGATTGCGTGGTGGAGGTCACTGCCGCCATCACTTCTCATGGCGCAGAACCGCTGCGTTGGGGAGCGTTACCGCCTGCGGCGCGCGGCATGATTCAGTTAATGAAAGCCATGGAGGAAACAGTGATTGAAGCCGCCGTTACTGGAGATTACGGTGCGGCATTACACGCTTTCACCATTAATCCGCTGATTCCGGCGGGCGACACGGCGATCAAAGTGCTGGATCAATTGTTGTATGCCCATAAAGCCTATTTGCCGAAGTTCGCCAGCAAAATTGCGGAGATTGAGCAGACCAAACCGGAGATCGTTACCTTCGTCGATCAGTTACTGGCCGACAGGCAAGCGCACGCGCATAGGGCGTGATGAGGTTTTATCAGGATCGAATGAGGCAGGAAGGAGACTGAAGACGGTGCCCGTTTGAACATCGCTGGGCACCGAGAAAAGCACTCACCGTCTTGTTGGGCGGTGAGTGGATCAGCATTACGCGGTGAGTTCGTTACGTACGATAGCTGCACCCGCGCTCAAGGCTTCCAGCTTACCTCTGGCAACACGGCGCGACAGTGGCGTCATACCGCAGTTAGTAGAAGGATAAAGCTTATCGGCGTCGACAAACTGCAGTGCTTTACGCAAGGTGTCAGCCACTTCTTCCGCAGTTTCAATGGTGTTGGTCGCCACATCAATGGCACCGACCATCACTTTTTTGCCACGGATCAGCTCAATCAGATCCATCGGCACGCGCGAATTCTGCGCTTCCAGTGAAATGATATCGATAGAAGACTTTTGCAGTTTAGGGAACACTTCTTCGTACTGACGCCACTCAGTGCCGAGGGTCTTTTTCCAGTCGGTATTCGCTTTAATGCCGTAGCCATAGCAAATGTGCACGGCGGTTTCGCACTTCAGACCTTCAACGGCTCTTTCCAGTGCGGCAATGCCCCAGTCATTCACTTCATCGAAGAACACATTAAATGCGGGTTCATCAAACTGAATAATATCGACACCGGCTGCTTCTAACTCTTTGGCTTCCTGGTTAAGAATTTTGGCAAATTCCCAGGCGAGTTTTTCACGGCTTTTGTAGTGACCATCATAAAGCGTATCGATCATGGTCATTGGGCCTGGCAGAGCCCACTTAATCTGTTGTTTGGTTTGCTGGCGCAGGAATTTAGCATCTTCAACAAACACTGGTTTTTTACGTACGACTTCACCGATCACGCTCGGCACGCTGGCGTCATAGCGATTGCGAATTTTCACAATCTCACGCTTTTCAAAATCAACGCCGCTGAGATGCTCAATAAAGGTGGTGACGAAATGCTGGCGCGTTTGCTCACCATCACTGACGATATCAATACCCGCTAATTGCTGATCCTGCAGGGATAACAGCAGCGCATCTTTTTTGCCCTCGGCTAATTCATCACCCTGCAATTTCCATGGCGACCACAGCGTTTCAGGTTGAGCAGCCAGGCCGGTTTCGGTAAGCTTCCTGCCGTTGAAGTAGGTAATAACAATTTCATAATCAATAACCTTTTATTTTGGCTTAATCAAAGAACGTAATGTGCGGACCACTGCTCAAGAATGTCTTGATAGGGTTTGATGAAGTGCTCTTCCGTATACTTCCCCTGCTCAATAGCCAACCGGCTGCGTTCTTCTCGATCGTAAACAATGCGCGTTAATGAATGGTCGCCATGTGTCAGGCTTGGCTGATAGCACTGGCCTGCGGCAGAGTTGGCATTGTAAATTTCCGGGCGGTAAATCTTCTGGAACGTCTCCATAGTGCTGATGGTGCCGATCAGTTCCAGATCCGTGTAATCATTCAGCAAGTCACCGGTGAAATAGAAAGCTAATGGCGCGACGCTGTTTTCAGGCATGAAGTAGCGCGCCTGCAATCCCATTTTGCCGAAGTAATGGTCGGTGAGAGACAGCTCATCTTGCTGATATTCAAAGCCCAATACCGGATGCTGATAGTCAGTGCGGTGATAGGTGTTCTTGCTTGATACGCTCAGGCAGATCACTGGCTTTTTATTAAAGCGTTCCTGATAAGCCGCCGAGTTGACGAAGCTTTTAAAGATATTGCCGTGCAGATCACCGAAACCTTCTGGCAGGCTGAAACCGGAGTTATTGTTATTGGCCGCCAGCAGACGCACGCTAAAATCGTAATCACGCACGTAAGACGAGAAGTTATTGCCTACGATGCCATCGGTACGCTGCTGAGTTTTGCGATCAACAATATTGGTTTTCAGGATTTCGATCACCGGGAAGGTTTTGCCATTGCCTTCAATATCAATTTCCGCAGAAATGATTTCCAGCTCAACGGCATAACGATCGCCTTTTGGGTTGTCCGCGTGCGCCAGAGAGTTGAAACGGTTGTTCATCATCATTAAGGCATTGCGCAAATTCTGCTGGCGATGGGTTCCACGCGCCAGGTTAGCAAAGTTCGTGGTGATGCGCGTATTTTCAGATGGATTGTAGTTCTCATCGAAAACGCTGCTCTTAATTGAAAATGCAAAATCGTTGCTCATGATGCTCGGGTATCCTGATTTCAGCTGCAAAACCTTTCCGGCTTTAGGCGGGTAGACCTGATACTTCGGCCTATCACCTGCGGTAGATTTCACATTGTCTTAAGTCAATAACAATGCGAATTTTATGCCAGAGTCACTCAGTGATTGAAAGTGATTAAACTTCAAACCTGCATGAGCCAATTTCATGATCGGGTTCACACTCTGAAGCAGGGTGGTCAGAAGGGGGATTTTTTGCGGAAAAGCGAGCGGTGAATGTTTGTTAGGCCAGCGATAAAAGCGATGTGATGGCCAACACGCCCGGAGGGCAATGCGGAAGAATCTACCTAATGGGAAATAAAAAATCCACGCCAGGCGTGGATTTTTTTGGCTGAATTTAATTCAACAGGGTCAAATCATCGACTTGAAGATTAGACGTTGAACAGGAAGTTCATCACGTCGCCATCTTTCACGATGTACTCTTTACCTTCTGAGCGCATCTTGCCGGCTTCTTTCGCGCCTTGCTCACCTTTATAGGTAACAAAGTCATCAAAAGCGATGGTCTGCGCACGGATAAAGCCTTTCTCGAAGTCGGTGTGAATTTTACCGGCTGCCTGTGGCGCGGTCGCGCCCACTGGGATGGTCCATGCACGTACTTCTTTCACGCCAGCGGTGAAGTAAGTTTGCAGGTTGAGCAGGGCATAACCTGCACGGATCACGCGGTTCAGACCCGGCTCTTCCAGACCCAGCTCTGCCATGAACTCGTCACGCTCTTCGTCATCCAGCTCTGCGATGTCGGATTCAACGGCTGCACATACCGGCACCACCACTGAACCTTCGGCTTCTGCAATCGCACGCACCTGATCAAGGTACGGGTTGTTTTCAAAACCGTCCTCGTTCACGTTAGCGATGTACATGGTGGGCTTCAGGGTCAGGAAGCTCAGGTAGCGAATGGCCGCTTTCTCGTCTGCATCCAGTTTCAGCGCGCGTAACATGCCCGCTTCGGACAGATGCGGCAGGCACTTCTCTAGTGCAGCCAGCTCAGCTTTAGCATCTTTGTCGCCGCCTTTGGCTTTCTTCTGGCAACGCTGAATAGCACGTTCACAAGTGTCGAGATCGGACAGCGCCAGCTCGGTGTTGATGACGTCAATATCTTCCGCCGGATTCACTTTGCCGGAAACGTGAATAATATTGTCGTTCTCGAAGCAGCGCACCACGTGACCGATAGCTTCGGTTTCACGGATGTTGGTCAGGAACTGGTTACCGAGGCCTTCACCTTTGGATGCGCCTTTTACCAGACCGGCGATATCGACGAATTCCATGGTGGTCGGCACAACACGCTGTGGCTTAACGATTTCGCTCAGCTGATCGAGGCGCAGATCGGGCATTGGCACCACACCGGTGTTAGGCTCGATGGTGCAGAACGGAAAGTTGGCTGCTTCGATACCCGCTTTAGTCAGCGCGTTGAACAGGGTGGATTTACCGACGTTCGGCAGGCCCACAATACCGCATTTAAATCCCATGGTCTGATTACCTTTCTCACTGAGTGTACGGCACTGGCTGGCAGCGCCGACAGATTCAAAAAATTTCGCGCATTATACACAGAATTGCCTTCTGCGGCGCGGGAATTGGGCTTAGCCAGCCTTGAACGCATGCAGGCGGTTCATCGCCTTGATTTTGTCTTCTTTCAGCCACAGTTCTGTGCAGCGCACCGCTTCATCCACGGCATCGTCAATCAGTTTTTGCTCGCTGGCAGGCGGTTTGCCTAACACGAAGCCGGTAACCTTATTGCGATCGCCGGGATGACCGATGCCAACCCGCAGGCGATGGAAATTATTGTTATTGCCAAGCTTGCTGATGATGTCTTTCAGACCGTTATGCCCGCCATGACCACCGCCCTGTTTGAATTTGGCGATGCCAGGAGGCAGATCCAGTTCATCGTGTGCCACTAAAATCTCTTCTGGTGCGATGCGATAAAAGGTCGCCATTGCCGCAACCGCTTTGCCACTCAGGTTCATAAAAGTAGTGGGCACCAGCAAACGGACATCTTCACCCGCCAGTGACAGGCGTGCAGTGTAGCCGTAGAATTTCGGCTCCTCTTTCAATGACTGATTGTTCCGGTCGGCCAGCAAATCCACACACCAGGCTCCTGCGTTATGGCGCGTTGCGGCGTATTCAGCGCCGGGATTGGCCAGCCCCACAATCAGTTTAATGCTGCTCACGATGTTTATCCTGTCTTGCTGCGGAAAGGGCGATAGTTTACTGCCTGCAAGCGGCGATGACAAAGGGTGCTGAGTACAGATGATACCTCTGCGTGACTTATCAATTTCTATCGAAATCAAGCCTCTGGCCGTAAAGAAATGTCAGAGATTGTGAAGGATGTGTGATCCTGTACGCAACTTAACCGGCAGTCATTGCCTAAACTTATGACAAGTTAACCATACGTGCTGTTTTGCTTTTTCATAAGGATGGAGGTGAATCATGAAACGTCAACAATGCCGCTATTTAGGTAATGGCCTGATGTGTTTAGGTTTACTGACGATGGTATTAGGCGTCGGCTATTCCATTATTAATCAGCTGCCTGCGTTAAATCTGCCGCAGTTCCTCGCACATGGTGCCATGTTCAGCATCTTTGTCGGGGCACTGCTGTGGCTGGTGGGGGCACGCGTCAGCGGACGTGAGCGTGTCGAAGACCGCTACTTTTGGTTACGCCATTACGGTGACAAACGCTGCCGCCGCAATCACTCTTCACATTAAGAGAGAGCGGCTTCCTGCACCGGCTGTAACTGCACAAAATAACGTTCGACGCGGTTACGGCCACTGGCTTTTGCACGGTATAACGCTTCGTCCGCCAGGCCGAGTAAAATCGGGAAGGTGTGATCGCGATGGTTAGCGGTAGCATAGCCAATACTCACGGTATAGCAGACGTCGTTGGGCTGCGACAGCTGTGTCGCCAGACGGATACGCTCACACACCCGTTCTGCATCCTCGCTATTGCCCGGCAGAATCGCCGCAAACTCTTCACCGCCCAGACGGGCAAAATGACCTTCTGCGGGCAGCAACGCCTGCACCACCTGACAAAAATCGATTAATACGCTGTCACCTTGCAGATGGCCGTAACGATCGTTAATGCCTTTGAAATGGTCAAGATCAAACAGCACGGCCGAGTAAACCAATGGCTGCGGATTGCGCGTATTGCGTAACACTAATCTATCGGCTTGCTCGAACAGGGCGCGACGATTCCAGACGCTGGTCAGGGGATCGTGAAGCGAGGCCCGTTTGTGAGCTATCTGCGTGCGCTCATTGACCATCGCCAGAATGGTAAATGTCAGGCCAATCACAAACAGAATGGATTCAAGAATCACGTACACCGAAAAGCTGGAACCGGCTATCGCGCCGCGCACCGGGGTGGCGATGGCATCATCCAGGAATATACGCGCCACGTGAAACAGCAGATGGATCCACAGCAACATCTGCGCCGGCCAAAAGGTCACCTGCAGTGCATCGCGCGATTGCCATAACAGGCGAATCAGGGCACAGGTGTAAATAATGCAAAGCAGACATATGACTAAAACGCGTTTAGGTTGGCTGGCGTAAAACTGCGGGAACGCGCAGAGAATGGCCCATAACAATGCAGCCGCTAACCAGCTGAATCCGAGAGGTTTATTGCAGAATGCTCGAAAAGCGTTCAGCAGATTACCATAGGCCAGCATCATCACCACGTTGCCGACAGCGATGGGAAGAAAAACAAATCCAGCACTGCGCAGACTGCTGAGAAACACCGCTGTCAGGGTCAATGTGAGCGCCAGCGTAGTGAACCCCAGCACGCGATCGTACTGCGCACCCACCCAGGCGAACACCAAAATAATGCTCAAAAAACCCAGCACATAGAGCTCGCAAACAAATAGTGTGTAAATGTCGAGAGTCATAGTGGTCGGAGTTCTCAGAAAAAAGTGTGGAGAAAAATACCACTAATCAATGGCCCGCTAAAGTGCAGCATCGCGAGTCGAATGAAAAGAGTGTAAGGCAGGGAGAATAGCGAATTTTAACGAAATTTATCGCGAAAATATCTGTAGCGAGAGCGGCTTAATCGGTAAATGAAGCGGATTGTTGGGAATAAAAACCGGGCGCGGGGCCCGGTTTCATGCAATGTATTAATGTTCGAACATTGCGGAGATGGACTCTTCGTTACTGATACGGCGAATCGCTTCGGCCAGCATGCCAGAGAGCGTTAAGGTACGCACGATTGGCAGGGCTTTCATCTCGTCTGACAGCGGAATAGTGTCGCACACGATAACCTGATCGATCACTGACTTACGCAGGTTTTCGACCGCGTTACCAGAGAAGATGGGGTGAGTCGCATAAGCGAAGACACGTTTCGCGCCGCGCTCTTTCAACGCTTCAGCTGCTTTGCACAGCGTACCGCCGGTGTCGATCATATCGTCGACCAGTACACAGTCACGACCTGCCACGTCACCGATGATGTGCATCACCTGAGAAACGTTCGCACGCGGGCGACGTTTATCGATGATAGCCATATCAGTGTCATTGAGCAGCTTAGCAATAGCACGCGCACGCACGACGCCGCCGATGTCCGGGGAAACCACAATCGGGTTTTCCAGGCCAATCTGCAGCATATCTTCCAGCAGGATTGGGCTACCGAACACGTTATCAACCGGGACATCGAAGAAGCCCTGGATCTGTTCGGCGTGTAGATCAACCGTCAGAACACGGTCAACACCCACGCTGGAGAGGAAATCGGCAACCACTTTGGCGGTGATAGGCACACGAGCAGAACGCACGCGGCGGTCCTGACGGGCATAACCAAAGTAAGGAATAACAGCAGTAATACGACCAGCAGAAGCCCGACGCAACGCGTCGACCATCACAACCAGCTCCATCAGATTATCATTGGTGGGGGCACAGGTGGACTGGATGATGAAAATATCACCACCGCGTACATTTTCGTTGATCTGTACACTTACTTCACCATCACTGAAACGGCCGACAGCGGCGTCTCCGAGGCTAGTGTAAAGGCGGTTGGCAATACGTTGTGCTAGTTCCGGGGTGGCGTTACCAGCAAAAAGCTTCATATCAGGCACGAGAAGAACCTCAGGCTTGGCGTCCAGAGAATGAACGTTTAAAAAGTAACCGGCGAATACTTTTGAAGTCGTTCATACGGGTGTGTTAATGCGTCACGTGCAGTGCCTGGAACAGGGTGGCACTGTCACGCAAACGCTTAGAGCCCGGAAAGGGTGCGTTGCAACGGCGAGATATTAAGCCCGCGCGCCACAAATCCGCAAATCCATTTCGGGGCAAGCTCCAGCACCTGACGAGCAGCGGATTCGGTGCTAAATTCAGCAAATACACAAGATCCGGTCCCGGTCAGGCGCGACGGCGCGTATTCTAGCAGCCAGGAAAGCAGCGCATCAACCTCGCGAAAACGTTTTCTTGCCACAGCTTCACAATCATTGTGAAAAGGACGCTGTAACAGTTCATCTAATGTGCGTATCGGTGAATTGCGCGTCAAGTCAGGATCGCGAAAGATATCCGGCGTGCCGATGCTAATACTAGGATGTGCCACCAGATACCATTTTTCTTCCGGTTCAGCAGGCTGAATCTGCTCGCCAACCCCTTCGGCAAAGGCGGCGTGCCCACGCACGAACACCGGAACATCAGCACCAAGCTGCACGCCAAGGGTGGCTAACTCATCCACGCTAAGCCCGGTTTGCCATAAATGGTTCAGCGCCACCAGCACGGTCGCGGCATCCGATGAACCGCCGCCCAGTCCGCCGCCCATCGGAAGACGTTTTTCCAGGGCTATCTCCGCACCCGCGTTTTCGGGCAGCGTACCGCGAACGACCGCGGCTTGCTGTAACATCCGCGCCGCCCGCACGATCAGGTTATCGTCATCGGCGACGCCCGCTAACGGCGTCAGCAGCGTAATCTTCCCACTGCTGTCAGGCGTGATCTCAAGCGTGTCGCCGTGATCAAGAAACTGAAACAGCGTTTGCAGATTGTGGTAGCCGTCAGCGCGACGGCCCGTAATGTAGAGAAACAGATTCAGTTTTGCCGGAGCAGGCCAGGTGGTGATCATTGCGTGGTCCAGCTATCCATGCGCAGTTTGATACGCTGACCACCTTCTGTCAGTTCCAGGTTGGCCGGCAGCGGTGGATTGACCTTGCTGTCGTAATCAGAGATGTTCACTTTCCACTGCTGGCCATTACGGCTGTAATTCACACTCTGCAGCTGATAGCTGCTGTTGAGCTGATAATCCGTGGCATCACCCGGCAGACCCATCATCCACTGACGCAGATTCGCCAGCGGGATATCCATGCCGGTCAACTGTGAAATCATCTTCTCAGCATCGTTACTCACGTAGCGCTTGCCTTTGTTATCGACGATTTGCACCACCGAACCTTGCGCATCCAGCTGCAGCTCGGTGCTGCCAAGCGGGTTGGTTAACAACAGACGATAGCGATCGGCGGCGGTTTGCTGCCAGTTGAAGCGCGCATAGACTTTTTGCTTATCAGAGAGATAGGCAAAAGCGCCACGCGTTTGATATTGGGTGATTTTCTCAACGGCTTGTTGATGCTGCTGCCATTGCGGTGAGGTGGTGCTGGGGCCAGGACCTTGTGGTTTGTTGATGCTACAAGCAGCCAGCAATACGCTGGCAAGGGGCAAAAGGCGCAACAGCTTGCGCGGGGGCAAATGCATCACGTGGTCGTCTCCTCAGACACGTTTTTACTTCGTAACCGATAACGGTAACCATCCAATACTACGCCGTCAATGCCGATGTAAGGATAATTGCGCACGATCAGTTTAATCTTATTACAGTCATAGCCTTTGTATGGCTTTTCTTGATCTGTGGCATCTTGTAGAATGCGCTTCACAAAGCCCTGACAAATATTGGGACATCCCAACCCGAATCACCATGACGCTGCTTGCTCTCGGAATCAACCACAAAACCGCACCTGTTGCGCTGCGCGAACGCGTTGCGTTTCTGCCAGACACGCTGGATCAGGCTCTGAAAAGCCTGTTGTCCCAGCCGATGGTTCAGAGTGGTGTGGTGCTCTCAACCTGTAATCGTACTGAACTCTATCTCAGCGTAGAGCAGCAGACAGATTTGCAGGAGAGGTTGGTGCGCTGGTTGTGCGAGTATCACGATCTGCGTGAAGAGGATGTCCGTGCCAGCCTTTACTGGCATCATGACAACGCCGCCGTCAGCCATCTGATGCGCGTTGCCAGCGGTCTGGATTCGCTGGTATTGGGCGAACCGCAAATTCTCGGCCAGGTTAAAAAGGCCCATGCTGATTCTTCGCGTGACCATGCGCTAAGCAGCGAGCTGGAGCGCATGTTCCAGAAGACCTTCTCCGTCGCTAAACGCGTGCGCACCGAAACTGAAATCGGTGCCAGCGCGGTCTCTGTTGCCTTCGCCGCCTGTTCTCTGGCGCGTCAAATCTTCGAATCACTCAGCACGGTCAACGTGTTGCTGGTGGGCGCCGGGGAAACCATCGAGTTAGTGGCGCGTCATCTGCGTGAACACAAAGTGCAGAAGTTGATGATTGCCAACCGCACCCGCGAGCGTGCGCAGCTGCTGGCCGATGAAGTGGGCGCAGAAGTGATTGGGTTGGGTGATATTGAAACCCGTCTGGCCGATGCGGATATCATTATTTCTTCTACTGCCAGCCCGCTGCCGATTATTGGCAAAGGCATGGTGGAGCGCGCCTTGAAAGCACGTCGCAACCAGCCGATGCTGCTGGTGGATATCGCCGTACCGCGTGATGTCGAACCTGAAGTGGGTAAGCTGGCGAACGCCTATTTGTACAGCGTCGATGATCTGCAAGCGATCATCGAGCAGAATATGGCACAACGCAAAGCCGCTGCAGTCCAGGCCGAAAGCATAGTTGTGCAGGAAAGTGGCGAATTTATGGCATGGCTGCGTGCGCAAAGCGCGGGCGACACCATTCGCGAATATCGTTCACAGGCGGACGACGTGCGTGCCGAGTTGCAGGAGCGTGCGATTGCCGCGCTGCGTCAGGGCGCGGATGCCGAGAAAGTCTTGCAAGAGTTAGCGCACAAGCTGACCAACCGTCTGATTCATGCACCAACCAAATCACTGCAGCAGGCCGCGCGCGATGGCGACAACGAACGCCTGCAGATCTTACGTGACAGCCTCGGTTTAGAGTAATCTGGTCTGTCACGACCTATCACTGGGATACCCTCTATTACATGAAGAGCTCTATTGTTGCCAAGCTGGAAGCCCTCCAGGAACGCCACGAAGAAGTTGAAGCGTTGCTGGGCGATGCCGGCGTCATTGGCGATCAGGAACGTTTTCGCGCCTTATCACGCGAATATGCACAGTTGACCGATGTGACCCGTTGCTTCCGCGACTGGCAGCAGGTGCAGGAAGATATCGAAACAGCTGAAATGATGCTCGACGATCCTGAAATGCGTGAAATGGCTAACGAAGAGTTAAAAATTTCGCGTGAGAAGCGTGAAGTGCTGGAACAACAGCTTCAGGTGCTGCTGCTGCCAAAAGACCCTGATGATGAACGTTCGTGCTTTGTGGAAGTGCGAGCCGGAACCGGCGGAGATGAAGCGGCAATTTTCGCAGGCGATCTGTTCCGTATGTACAGCCGTTATGCCGAAGCACGCCGCTGGCAGGTCGAGATCATTAGCGCCAACGAAGGCGAGCACGGCGGCTACAAAGAAGTTATCGCCCGAATTAATGGTGAAGGCGCTTACGGTCGTTTGAAATTCGAATCCGGCGGTCATCGCGTTCAGCGCGTCCCGGAAACCGAATCTCAGGGCCGAATTCATACCTCTGCCTGCACCGTGGCGGTGATGCCAGAATTGCCGGAAGCAGAAATGCCGGAAATCAACGCGGGCGACCTGAAAATCGATACCTTCCGCTCCTCAGGTGCCGGTGGTCAGCACGTTAACACCACCGACTCAGCGATTCGTATTACCCACTTGCCCACCGGTATTGTGGTGGAGTGTCAGGACGAACGTTCCCAGCACAAAAACAAAGCCAAAGCGTTGGCGGTATTGGGTGCGCGTATTCATGCCGCCGAAACCGCCAAGCGTAATGCGGCAGAAGCCTCAACCCGTCGCAACCTGTTGGGCAGCGGCGACCGTTCGGACCGTAACCGCACTTACAACTTCCCGCAGGGTCGTGTTACCGATCATCGTATCAACCTGACGCTGTACCGCCTGGATGAAACCATGGAAGGGAAGCTGGATACGTTGATCGAGCCGATTGTGCAGGAGTATCAGGCCGATCAGCTGGCCGCGCTGGCTGGACAAGACTGATGATGATTCGCCACTGGCTCAAGCACGCAGTGGTCGCACTCTGTGGCGGAGACAGCCCGAAACGGGATGCGGAGATTTTGCTGGGGTTCGTAACGGGAAAATCACGCAGCTGGCTGGTGGCGTTTGACGATCATGAACTCGACGCTACTCAGCTTGCCGAACTTAATGCGCTGCTGGCGCGTCGGGTGAAAGGCGAACCGATTGCGCATCTGGTGGGCGAGCGTGAGTTTTGGTCGCTGCCGTTGCGCGTCAATGATGCCACATTAATTCCGCGTCCGGATACCGAAGTGCTGGTGGAACAGGCGCTCTTACGTATTCCCGTAACACCGTCCTCCTTGCTCGATCTTGGCACTGGCACCGGTGCTATCGCATTAGCGCTGGCGAGTGAACGTTCTGACTGCCAGGTGTTGGGCTGCGACCGTATCCCAGCAGCCGTGGCGCTGGCGGAAGAGAATGCTCAGCGGTTGCACATCAGCAATGCGCGTTTCCAGCTCAGCCACTGGTTCGATGAAATTCCCGCCCAGCATTTCGATCTCATCGTCAGCAATCCTCCTTATATCGACGCCGCCGATGAGCATCTGCAGCAGGGCGATGTACGCTTTGAACCGCTTAGCGCACTGGTGGCCGACGAGGCGGGGCTGGCTGATTTGCGTTTGATTATTCACCGTGCCCCACAGTGGTTGCAGTCTGGCGGCTGGCTGTTACTGGAGCACGGCTGGCAACAAGATGAAGCTGTGCGCGGCATCATGACGCAGCACGGCTATCAGCAGGTCAGCAGCATTAACGATTATGGCGGCAATCCGCGCGTCACACTTGGGCAATTTTTTTGATTTAAGGAAGCACCATGGCAAGCTGGTATCCGCTGGTTAAACATTTTCACCTGCTGACGGTAGCGTTGACGATCAGCTTGTTTCTGCTGCGTTTTTACTGGTTAACCACCGGTTCAGCGATGCTACAGCGTCGCTGGGTGCGCATTGCGCCGCATATTAATGACACCTTTTTGCTGCTCAGTGGCGTGTGGCTGGTGGTGATCACACACTTTTATCCGCTCTCACCGCAAGGAAGCTGGCTGACGGAGAAGCTGTTAGGGGTTATTATCTACATCGCCTTAGGTTCCGTGGCATTGAGCCGTCGCCCACGCAAGATGGGGACACGTTGGATCGCTTGTCTGATTGCAATCGTAGCACTGCTGTTTGTGATTAAGCTGGCGATGACCAAAATGCCGTTATTGGGGATAGTATGACCTCGCCAGAGCTAGTTGATTACAGTGAAACACCGTTGAGTGAAGCGGTGATTGGCGCAACCTGCGCCATACGCAATGATTTTTCTGCGCCATCCGTTCAGCAACAGCTGGCGGCATTAGTTGAAGAAGCACGGGAATACGTCAGTAGCGAACAGGATGCCGACTTGCAACTGGGCAAGCTGCTTGAATTGTTTTATCGCCAGTGGGGCTTTGGTGGCGCCAGCGGCGTCTACAATTTGTCCGATGCGCTGTGGATCGATAAAGTGCTGAAGAGCCGACAGGGCACCGCCGTATCGCTGGGGGTGATTCTGTTACACATTGCCGACGAGCTGGAGCTGCCGCTGATCCCGGTGATTTTCCCTACCCAGTTGATTCTGCGTGCTGACTGGCTGGACGGTGAAATGTGGTTGATCAACCCTTTCAACGGCGAAACGCTGGATACACATACGCTGGAAGTGTGGCTGAAGGGCAATATCAGCCCGACCGCGAAGCTCTACAATGATGATCTGGATGAAGCCAAAACCATCAACGTGATGCGTAAAATGCTGGATACGTTGAAAGCGGCACTGATGGAAGAGAAGCAGATGGAACTGGCGTTAAACGTCAGCCAGGTACTGCTGCAGATTGATCCCGATGACCCGTATGAAATCCGCGATCGGGGGTTAATCTACGCTCAGCTTGAGTGTGAACATATCGCGCTGACCGATTTGACCTACTTCGTTGAACAGTGTCCAGAAGATCCGGTCAGCGAAATGATTAAAGTGCAGATTCACGCAATTGAACAGAAACAGGTGACGCTGCACTAAGCGTCATCTCGACAATAAGGAAAGGGCATGACTCAGAAAGTAGTAAATATCGGCGATATCAAGGTCGCAAACGATCTGCCATTTGTTCTCTTTGGTGGCATGAACGTGCTGGAATCGCGCGACCTCGCCATGCGTATTTGCGAACACTATGTAAAAGTGACCGACAAACTCGGTATCCCTTACGTGTTCAAAGCCTCTTTTGACAAAGCTAACCGCTCTTCCATCAAATCCTACCGTGGTCCAGGTCTGGAAGAGGGCATGAAGATTTTCCAGGAGCTGAAACAGGCGTTCGGCGTGAAAATCATCACTGATGTGCATGAAGCTTCACAGGCGCAGCCGGTGGCGGATGTCGTTGATGTGATTCAGCTGCCTGCGTTCCTGGCGCGTCAGACCGATCTGGTGGAAGCGATGGCGAAAACCGGTGCAGTCATCAACGTTAAGAAACCGCAGTTCGTTAGCCCAGGCCAGATGGGTAACATTGTCGATAAATTCGCGGAAGGCGGTAACGACAAAGTAATCCTGTGCGACCGTGGCAGCAATTTCGGTTACGACAACCTGGTTGTCGATATGCTGGGCTTCAACGTGATGAAGAAGGTCACCAACAACAGCCCGGTGATCTTCGACGTGACCCACGCACTGCAGACGCGCGATCCGTTCGGCGCGGCTTCAGGTGGACGTCGCGCGCAGGTAGCTGAACTGGCTCGTGCGGGTATGGCGGTGGGTATCGCCGGTCTGTTTATTGAAGCGCACCCTGAGCCGAACAGCGCGAAATGCGACGGCCCATCCGCGCTGCCGCTGGATAAGCTGGAGCCATTCCTGGTGCAGATGAAAGCGATTGATGATCTGGTCAAGAGTTTCCCGGAACTGGATACCAGCAACTAATTGCGTTATCCAGATGTAAGAAAGGCGCCGATGGGCGCCTTTTTTTGCTTTGAATCTGAGCGTCAGACGCTACAGCATAATTGTCAGTAAATAGCCGGCAAACAGTGCCAGATGCGCGGCGCCGTTCAGCACATTGGTACGCCCGGTTGAGAACGAAATATGGCACAGAATCAGCGCGGCACTCATGATCACCATATGTGGTGGCTCAAGACCAAATATCAGCTGCTGACCGGTCAGGGTGGCGATAATGCTCACCGCCGGCACCGTCAGAGAGATGGTGGCTAATACCGAACCAAAGAACAGGTTCATCGCACGCTGTACCTGGTTCATTAACACCGCTTTTATGGCCCCTAACCCTTCCGGCGACAGAATCAGCAACGCCACCAGGAAACCGGTGAACTGCTCAGGTGCATTCAGTTCCGTCAGCAGATGCTCCAGCGTGTTGGCGTTCATCTTGGTCACGCTGATCACCGCGATCAGATGAATGATCAACCATACCGTGTGCCACAGTGAGCTATGCGCAGAAGGCTTACCATGATGCGGATCGCCATCGTCACCGTCATCCTCATGCTCATAAACAAACAGGCTCTGGTGCGTTTTGGTCTGAATCAGCAGGAACACGCCGTACATGGCAGCGGAGATCGCGGCAATGATCAACGCCTGAGCCGTGGTGAAGTTACCGCCTGGCAGCGCATTCGGAAACACCAGCACCAGAATCGCCAGCGGGAAGATGGCAATCATGTACTGCTTTACGCCCGCCAGATTGACATATTGGGTGGCGAATTTGCGTCCGCCCAGCAGCAGCGCAAAGCCCACCAGGCCGCCGGTGACAATCATGATGATGGAGTAGAGCGTGTCACGCATTAGCGCAGGTGCAGCATCGCCGGTGGCCATCAAGGCGGAGATCAAACTGACCTCCAGAATCACCACAGACAGGCTCAAAATCAGCGAACCATAGGGTTCACCCAGGCGGTGTGCCAGCACGTCAGCATGACGCACCACGCTGAAAGCACTACAAAGGATGGCGACCAGCGCCAGCAGGTTGATGCCGATAATCGGCAATAATGCCGTCTGACCGCCAAAGAAGCTCAGCACCGTCAGCGCGACAATCGGGAAAATCAGTGAGTACTCGGTATGTCGGGTTTTCTCATGTGTAGCCATTCACCATCCTCTCCGGCAAAAAGAACAAAACAGGCGATCAGTGCCTGATAAATATAATGACTTTTCTGACGCAGCGCAGTGTAACTTTTCAACAGTTGTGTTTCAGGCTTTTTACGCGACTTTACTTAGTCAGGTTTTTGATTCTAATCCATCAAAAGAAGTAATTATCTACTAATAAAACTGACTATTCATCTTGTTATGAATCGATAAAAGTAATTTTAAGATAAAATAATACCTGTTTTAATCTTATTTCAATGCGGTTTATCGGAGTTTTATGAATTTAAAAAACCTTGTGTAACTAAAGTATATGTTTGCCATTTCATTGCTTTCTTCGTCATCACGCTGTTCAAGTTATCTGCCAGTCAGCCGATGCTATTTACAAAGAATTTCCCCTTTGTGATCGGGGTCAATCTTGAAACTTTTGTTAAAAATGCATTAATGTCTTCTCTTAAGTCGACGCAACGCGTGTTGCCTGTAAGACATCATCTTTGAGGAGCCGAACCGACAGGATGTCAGCGCAGTAGAGGAGGTCGCATTGTTAACACGGGAATTTCTGTTAAAAGCGGATTGTAAAACATCATTTGGCGATATTGACGAAGCGCTGCTGTGGAGCTGTGAAAAGCGTGCCGCGTCACTCGCTGCCACACTGGCTTGTCGCCCTGACCAAAGCCCCGTGTGGATTTTCGGCTATGACTCCCTGATGTGGAACCCGGTTTTTGAGGCGGAAGAAGTGGCTTCCGGACGACTCGAAGGCTGGCATCGTGCTTTCTGTCTGCGTCTGACCGCTGGCAGAGGAACGGTATCGACGCCCGGTCGTATGCTGGCGCTAAAAGAAGGCGGTGCAACCAGCGGTCTGGCTTTCCGTTTACCCGAAGCGCGGCTGCATGACGAGCTGGAGCTGCTGTGGAAGCGCGAGATGATCACCGGCTGTTATCTGCCAACCTGGTGCGAACTGGAACTGGAAGATGCTCGCAAAGTGACGGCGTTGGTATTCATCATGGATCCGCGTCACCCGCTGTATGAAGCAGACTCCTGTCGCAGCACCATCGCACCGTTGATTGCCCAGGCCAGCGGGCCATTGGGTACCAATGCCCAGTATCTCTACTCCCTCGAACAGGAGTTGGGTAAACGCGGCATGCAGGAAGATGCGTTGACGCGTCTGGCCGCTGAAGTGAGGGCGCTGCAGCAGTCTGCAGCGCGTTAACTACTGTTTAACCGGATTAATCAGCCAGGTGCCGGGTTTGTCAATGGTCAGTGATTGGCTCATTACCTGGCTGCCATTTTGCAATTCAATGCGATAACTCCCCGCCGCCAGATTGAGTGAAGCAAAGCCACTGCTGGTGGGTTTCACGTCCTTCGCTTCGCCGTTAAGCAGCACTTTCTCGCCCTCCTGCAAGCGCAGATAGACGGTTGCCATACCTGGCGCGCTGGCTGCTGCATTCTGACTCGCCACCGGCGCTGACGCAGAAGGTGTCGCGGCGATCGAAGCGGTTTCACTGTGGCGATTCGTTTTCCACACCACCACCACCACAGCCAGAATGGCAATGGCAGCGGCGGCGACCAGACCAGGCGAAAGGCGACGCACGTTGCGTGGCGTGACAGGTTCAATCGCCGCCGCTGCATGATTCACCGCCATTACCTGTGGTTCAGGCACCGGAGCGGCGACGGGTTCAGGCGCTGGAGCTGGAGCTTCAACCGCCACCGGGAAGGTGGTGACCAGTGCTTCAACATCGCTCACCGGCAAATCAATCAGGCTGGCAAACGCATCAATGCTTTGTGGGCGATCGCCGGGTTTCATTGCCAGCGCACAGTCGATGGCATGCAGTAGCGGCAGGGAATAGCCTGCTGGCTTGCGTTCAACCAGTGGCTGATAGTTATCCTCGATGCAGCGCACCACGCTAACCGGAGGCGCATGGCCGGTAATCAGATTGTGCAGCACCGCGCCAAGCGCATAGATATCGGTCCACGGACCTTGCTCAACTTCACCCTCTTCGCTGTATTGCTCAATCGGGGCAAAGCCAGGCTTCAGCATGATCTCGGTTTCATCGGAGAGATTGCCGATCTCCTTCCGCGCTGAGCCAAAATCGAGTAACACCGGCAGCTGATTTTCCTGGATTTGGATGTTATCCAGCGAAATATCACGGTGCAGATAACCGGCGGTATGGATGGTATTAATTGCGCCAAACAGCGGCGGTAACAGCCGACGAATCCAGGACTCATCGATACTGTCCGGGCTGGTGACCTGCCACTCTTTCAATGTCATCCCGCTGTAGTAGAGCGTGCCCATATAGGCGGTGCCATTCTCTTCCCAGAAGCGCAACACGTGCAGCAGGCCGGGATGATTAAAACGTGCGAGCAAACGGGCTTCCTGAATGAAGCTGTTACGTCCGGCGTTGAACAGTTTCTGGAAGCGCTCGCCACGCAACTCCAGCGACAGGTCAGCGGCACGCACCGCCAGTGAAACCGGCATGTACTCTTTGATGGCGATGGTGCGTTCCAGTTGATGGTCCCAGGCACGGTAAACAATGCCAAAGCCGCCGCCGCCAATCACTTCCTTGATTTCAAATTCATTAAACCGGTAACCCGCAGGCAGGGCATTCGGTGTGTGGTTTTCGTTTGCCGACATAGTGAACTCTCTGAACACGTCCTGTAGCGCCTGCCAGTCTGTTGACGTCAGGCGACGACCGCTAATTAATTAATGTTACGCCAGGCACCAATCGCCGGATCGGCAAGATCCGCATGCAGGGTGTCAATCAGTAACACAGTCACTTTTTGCTGTGGCATAAACTGCGACGACCAAACGCCGCGTAAGGTTTCAACCCGACTCTTCACCGTGTCACTGTCTTGACCTGCTGTCTTATCCATTTTAATCAGCAGATTGCCGGTGAAGCGCCACACATGTTGCTGGCTATCGAACGGCAGCACTAACCAACTCGCTTCGGCGTCCGGACGCGTCACGATCATGCGCTGTTTGTTCACCGCCACCACTTCCAGTGCCGGGCCGCTGAGCTTGAGGTTGGCAATGGGGTAGCCCTGATAGAAATTCACCGCCAGCGAGCGGGTT
>NZ_DAMDQC010000080.1:0-8119 GCF_032082325.1 Pantoea sp. CTOTU50773
CGTAATATTGGCGCACACGGCCCAGCGCCAGCGAGTAATGCCAATTGCCCGGACGAACCGAATCAGGAACCGAGGAGTAGGGCACCGTGAAGGTAGCGATTTTACCGTTGGCTTCAATCACCTCTACTTCAAAATCTCCCTGACTGCGGGTGTTGTTCAGATCATCAATGATAAACGGGCCAGGCGGCACCACGGTTTCATAGATGACCTTGTTCAACTGTTTCACAATCACACGGGCATTAGATAAGGCGATGCCTCGAATTTCAGGGGCATAACCGCGTCTGCCTTGCGGCCACATACGTTCGTCAGTGGCGAGTTTTACGCCATTAAACGGCAGGCTGCCAAATAGCGAGCTGTCTGTGTAGCTATCGCCAAGGGAAAGCTGGCTATTGATCGACGTCAGTGGCCGTTGCACCCAGGTTCGTACCTTGTTGTAGCGATAGCTGCTACCACCCACACTGCTGCTGAGATAGCGAAGATTGCCCTGATGACGCAGCTGCCAGTTGGCGACATTGGTGCCTGCGGTGATCCCGCTCCACAGATATTGATAGCGGTAGGCGGCCGCGCTGTTTTCCGTCCAGGTGTAATTGGTGTTGTGGCGCAGGAATAACGCGGTCATCCCGCCATCCCACTGTTCGGGCGGAATATAACCACGCGGCGTGCGCTTAAGCGCTGACAGGGGCAGCGTGATATTCAGGCGTAACGCGGCGGCATCAAAAGCCCAGCTCCCTTGTGGCGTCCAGTCAACAAGCGGGGCGCACTCGCGATCGATTGGCTGTGCTGGAACCTTTTTTAACGGCAACATTTTCACCAGCGAAAAGGGCAAGCATGGCTCGGCCTCTTTTCCTTGTGCCGGGGGCAAAAATTCCAGCTTCACGCTGGATGACACGAGGGCATTATTGACATAAACATCGACCAGATAATGCCCCGCGGGCAACTCGCTTTGGTTGAATTGCGCGATGTTCTGACCGAAGGCTGAGCCTTTAAACAGCGACGGATCGAAATAATATTCTTCACTGTGCACGGCTGTTGAGAAATAGAATGAAACGGTCAGAAAGAATAAGGGGAATTTCAATTCATTGGGAGTTGATGGGGTAATTTTCACTTATTCTGGCTCCCTGATCGTTAATCGCGTCGAGTTTGACGCTGCCTACACCCTGTAAGCGTTGTTTGGTATGACTGAACCAGCAGGTATGCACGGAGAACGGGGCAACCATTACAGGTTCACACGCATAATTTTTTCCCGCGATACGCAGGGAAATAGCGACGAATGAAGCATGCCAGGGCTGCGCATTATCGATCTGTAATCCGCTGCCTTTTTGGGGATCGATTAGAGTGCGGACTTTAATACCCGATAAAATATTGCCCGGTTTGCCTATTGCCGCCGGGCGATAAAACAATTTCACCCGATTGCGCAGCATGACCGTCATGGCATTCTTATCGGCGGCAGCCTGTGATGCGGGCGGAATTTGCAGCATGTTAAACCAGTAAACGGACTCTCGATCCTGAGGCAGTTTGTCTGGCTGGCTGACGACAATACGCGCGACCTGCCCTGATTTCGGCTGAATACGAAATACCGGCGGCGTAGTGATAAAGGGCACGCGATTAATCTGCTGTGGTTTGGCATCCATATCACCCTCATCAAACCAGGTCTGAATAACATAGGGAATGCTATCGTCGTTTTTAAATTGAATATTGATGGAGCTGACCGGTGCCGGGTAAATGATCCGACTGCCCAGCAGCGTGACGCTTGCTGCTGCCGAGGCTGACATCACGCTGATAAATAACGCGCCCAGGGCATTGCGTAAATACATACAGACAATCTCATGGCATGCAGCGCACGCCCGGATATCCGAACGTACGCTGATTAATTATTACTGGTAAGTCACAGCGTATTGTAATGAAGCAGCCACGGTTCCGGCAGCGGCGACACCATTGGCATAATATTGTGCTTTATAAGTGGCCGAGGATTCGGTCTCATCGGCGGCAAGCGTCAGGTCGCCATCACCGGTATAGCCGCCTGTCAGGTTAATCACCGCGTCTTTACTGTCCACCAGTTGGACCTCAACATTTTTTGCGGTGCCGGTATTCGCCAGGTTGCCATTGGCCGTCACGTTGTTGCCGACAAACACCGTTGAAATTTTTGTTGAGGAAGCTGAGTTGCCGGTACAACCGGTCAAACCTACGGTAAAGGCGGTTTGACCGGCGACATCACCGCTGGCAGCCAGATCGGATTTACTCACAGTTGGCATCAGCACCACCGGTGAGGCAGCATTGCCATTCACCGAGATGGAACAGGTTTCATCAGCCACTTCACCCTGGAAATTAATGGTGTTATCGGACGCTGCAACGGCAGAGGCCGAGAAAAGGGCACCGGTGATAACCAGTGAAAGCAGTGTTTTATGTGTTTGCGTCATTTCGTGTAATCCTTTTACTTAGTGACCCGAGATCAGCTGATTAAGGCTGGTACCGGTCTTTCGTCGAATCGAATCTTTGATGTTGTAAATTTTTTTCATCTCATGGTTCATTGCTATCGAAATGGCAGAAAGTGAATTCCCTTTTAAGGCTAAATCCAGAAAGGTTACTTCCTCATTCGACAGTGCATTAACTCTCCTTGTTGCGCCTCCTTTTAAACCATAATAGGTACTGTTAATCACCTTCTTGATATCCTCTAACCGGTCTTCACAATAAATAACGGAGTGGATTCCCTCACTCTTTATCCAGTGTGCAGCCAGAGCGGCCAGCGGTCGATCGGAGACCAAAACGATGGTCAGCCCGGTGGATTTCAGATAATCAATCCAGTTTTTATTGGTGAGATAACGTAAGTTTTCTCGCGAAAAATCAACGAATATACATCCCCGGCAAAACACACTTTCATAGCGACCAGCGACTAATGAAAGTACACCTTTAATCAGGAAATGATTGTTCCCCGGCCAAATCGCAATTTTTTGTATTGGACAGCGATTAAGAATATCGTTGTTTCGGTTCGTCAGCTGGCAGCCATATTTGCAACTGGCACAGCGTAAGTCCTCTCGTGTGGTATTTTTCATAACAAACTCATCCGCTCCTGTAAGAGCTGCGGATATCCTGGCAGGATAATTGTTTTTATTCAACGAGTTAAGAAAATTAGTCATTTCTTACCCTCAGAAAAGTCTTAGGTTGTACGGGATGGTGATTTTTAAAATTCCATTGTCTTTTCTCAACTTGGCATGATCGTCATCGTTTCATACCCCTATAGAGTTAAGAACTTTCTAAATCCCCCAGGATTAATGGTGAAAATCGGCTTTTGGGATCAAAATCTAGATAGCATTAATTGCTAAATAATTGAATGTTCGTCAGTGTTGAGCCTGATTATCTTTGGTGTGAAAAGTGAGATTCCAGGATTTTTAATTTTTATTTGATGTAATGAAAACTGCCTCTGGTCTGTGGGTTGTGATGCGGCGAGGTAATTGAGTAATGAAGTTCACCTTACGGAAGGGGATATTTATCTCTCTTAGGATTATTCTTACACCTAATGCAGGGTGGATTTGATCTTAAAATGTCCGCGCGGAGAAGATTTTTACATATCATTAGCAATCTTGTGACCGCTTTGATTAGTACAATTAATCAAAGCGGATGAGGGTTCAGCTTACTGGCTATGATTTATCTACGAAATATTTTATTTGGCTAAATCAATTGTTAATGTCTGGTGTTTATTTAATTGATAAAAAAAGACTGTGCATTTAGGAAGACCAGGCGACAAATATTGTCTGGTTGAGGTTACGTTGTGAATTAACGCTGAATTATGAGTCGGGCCAGCGACATTCGTCACTCATGGTTTGCGCCAAAGCGGCAGCAGCGTGCGAGAGCTGGTGCTGTTTCAATCGCAAAATGCCCACTCGCCGCTCAATCTGTGGTGAGACCAACGGCACGCATACCGCGCCGAGTTCTCGCATCTGCTGAATACAAAAAGCAAGCACCGCGCTGACTCCCAAACCGCTGGCGACCATTTTGCCCACGGTGACCAATTGATGACTTTCGTAAGCGACGTCGAGTCTTCTTCCTGCCTGTGCCAGTGACTGCTCAAGCAGCAGACGCACCGCCGAAGGACGCTGCAAGGTAATGAAATCCAGATGCAGCAGTTCTCGCCAGCTCAGCTGTGGCTTCTCCGCTAACGGGCTATCAGCGGGCACCACGGCAACAAAGCGGTCGCTACCCAGCGGGGTGAAGTGCAGCGCATCGGCCAGTTCGGGTTCAAAGGCGACACCCATCTCCACGCGTCCCTCCTGAACCATCTCCAACACCGTTTCATTGATCACGTCATGCACCGCGATATTGACCCCGGGATAGCGCTGGCGAAAAGCCTTCAGCACCGCAGGCAGCAGGTTGCCAGCAAAAGAGGGCATGGCGGCAATCGACACTTTCCCCAGTTGCATCGTAAAACGCAGATGCATCGCCTCTTCGGCATTTTCCCAATCCGCCAGCAATCGTCGCGCCATGGGAAAAAAGATCTCACCTTCCGGCGTCAGTGATACGTGGCGAGTGGTGCGCATAAACAACGGTCCGCCCAACGCTTCTTCTAATCCGCTGATCGCCAGGCTCAGCGCCGGTTGCGAAATCGCCAGACGTTCGCTGGCCTGGGCAAAACTCAAAGTGTGAGCGACCGCTAAGAACGCGCGTAACTGCTTGATAGTCATTTTCATTTTGCTTTTGTTAACTTTATGTAAAACAACGATTAACAGAATATTAATAAGAAAAGTAAATGAAAGGCCAATAAAAACAAAATTAACAAATCATTTTTGTGACGCGAGGATGGCTTTATTCGGTGAGCTGAGGAGATATACAGCAATGGCAGGATTAGACAAACGCGTCACCAGTTATCAGCAGGCGCTGGCTGGATTGCAAGACGACATGACGCTGCTGGCGGGGGGATTTGGCCTGTGCGGCATTCCAGAAAATCTCATCGCCGAAATTCGTCAGCAGGGCATTAAGGGGCTGACCGTGGTCTCGAATAACTGCGGCGTGGATGGCTTTGGCCTCGGGCTGCTGCTGGAGAATCGGCAGATCAAAACCATGATCGCCTCTTACGTCGGTGAGAACGCGCTGTTCGAGCAGCAGATGCTCAGCGGTGAGCTGGAAGTGATTCTCACGCCGCAGGGGACGCTGGCGGAAAAAGTGCGCGCAGGCGGCGCGGGTATACCCGCATTTTATACGGCCACCGGCTATGGCACGCCCGTGGCAGAAGGTAAAGAAGTCAGAGAATTCGATGGGCGCCACTACATTCTGGAACAAGCGATCCGCGGTGACTTCGCCATCGTCAAAGGCTGGAAAGCGGACTGGTACGGCAATGTGATCTATCGCCACACTGCGCAGAATTTTAACCCACTGATGGCGATGGCTGCCCGTGTCACCGTTGTTGAAGTTGAAGAGATTGTGGCGCCAGGTGAACTGGATCCAGCAGCTATTCATACGCCGGGCATTTATGTCGATCGCCTGATACAGGGCAACTTCGAGAAACGCATTGAGAAACGCACCCTGAGTGAAGGAGGCGCACATGCTCACGCGTGAACAGATGGCGCAGCGCGTGGCGCAGGAGCTACGCGATGGCGATTACGTCAATCTTGGCATTGGCATGCCGACGCTGGTGGCCAACTACGTACCTGAGGGCATGGACGTGATGATGCAGTCGGAAAACGGTTTGTTGGGCATGGGGGCGTTTCCCACCGAAGCCGAACTGGATGCCGACATGATCAATGCCGGCAAACAGACGGTGACCGCAAGAAAGGGTGCGGCAATCTTCGATTCGGCACAGTCTTTCGCCATGATCCGCGGCGGCCATGTTGATCTTACCGTGCTGGGCGCGCTGGAAGTGGACGTTAGCGGCAACATCGCATCGTGGATGATCCCCGGAAAAATGGTCAAGGGCATGGGCGGCGCGATGGATTTGGTGGCGGGTGCGGAAAACATCATCGTGATGATGACGCACGCATCAAAGCATGGCGAATCAAAACTGCTGTCCGAATGCACTTTGCCGCTTACCGGCGTCGGCTGTATTCGTAAAGTGATTACTGAACTCGGCTGGCTGGAGATTGAAGAGGGCGCTTTTGTGCTGCGTGAGTATGCGCCGGGCGTCACGCTGGATGAGATCCGTGCAAAGACGGCCGGGCAATTACGCATCGCCGATGATGTCCGTGAAATGCATTTTTCAAAGGAGGCATCATGAACGAATGTGTGATTGTGGCAGCCACCCGCACGCCCATCGGCCGTTTTCACGGTGCGCTGGCGTCTCTTACTGCTGCAGAACTGGGCCAGCAGGTGATTGCCACACTGCTGAAACAAACCGCGCTCGATCCCGCGCTAATCGATGAGGTCATTATGGGGCAGGTACTCACCGCCGGATGCGGGCAAAACCCTGCGCGCCAGGCGGCCGTGGCGGCGGGCGTGCCTTACAGCGTGCCAGCCAGCACGCTGAACATGGTGTGTGGCTCAGGGCTTAAAGCGGTGATTCAGGCCGCACAAGCCATTCAAAGTGGTGCCGCTGAGATCATTATCGCGGGCGGTCAGGAGAGTATGAGCCAATCCCCTTATCTGCTGCCGGAGGCGCGTGGCGGCTGTCGTTTGGGGCACAGTCAACTGATGGACAGCGTGATCCACGATGGTCTATGGGATGCGTTTAACGACTACCACATGGGGATCACTGCCGAGAATCTGGCCGATGAATTCCACATCAGCCGTGCCGATCAGGATGCGTTTGCCTTGCAATCCCAACAGAAAGCGGTGGCGGCACAGCAACAGGGCGCATTCCGCGCCGAAATCACGCCTGTCGCGGTGGCGCAGGCTAAAGGCGAGACATTGGTGATCGGTGAAGATGAACAGCCACGCGCGGACAGTTCAGCAGAGCGGCTGGCGCGTTTGCATCCCGCCTTTAAAAAGGACGGCAGCGTGACCGCAGGTAATGCTTCCAGCCTGAATGATGGCGCGGCCGCCGTGCTGTTGATGTCAGCATCACGCGCCGCCGCATTGGGATTGCCGGTGCTGGCGCGATTGACCGGGAGCGGCATGGCCGGTGTGGATCCGGCGGTGATGGGTATCGGCCCGGTGGCTGCCACCAACAAAGCCCTGAAACAGGCTGGTTGGGAGCTGGATCAAGTGGATTTGATCGAAGCAAATGAAGCCTTTGCCGCGCAGGCTTTGGCGGTAGGCAAAGCGCTTAACTGGCAGCCGGAACGGGTCAATGCCAACGGCGGTGCCATTGCGCTGGGGCATCCGATTGGTGCCTCCGGCTGCCGCATTCTGGTGACGCTCATTCATGCCTTGCAGCAGCGTGAGCGAAAGCGCGGTCTGGCAACGCTGTGTGTTGGCGGCGGCATGGGCGTCGCCCTGGCGGTTGAACGCCCGGATTGAGGCGGACCGATTCAAATTTTTGGCAATGTCTTTACCTTCAACCCTACAAAATAATAAGGAAGCAACATGAGTGTCGTTATTGCCCTCGCTGCGCTTGGGTTGCTGATGTTAGCCGCCTATCGCGGCTATAGCGTAATTTTGTTCGCCCCGATTGCCGCGCTGTTAGCGGTGCTGTTAACCGAACCGGCTGCGGTCGCGCCGATGTTCAGCGGTCTGTTTATGGAAAAGATGGTGGGCTTTGTGAAGCTCTACTTCCCGGTGTTTCTGCTGGGTGCCATCTTTGGCAAGTTGATTGAGCTATCCGGCTTCTCACGTTCGATCGTCACGGCGGCCATTGCGCTGCTGGGGCGTCGCCATGCCATCCCGGTGATTGTACTGGTGTGCGCACTGCTGACGTACGGCGGTGTGTCGCTATTTGTAGTGGCCTTTGCTGTTTATCCGTTTGCCGCAGAACTGTTTCGTCAGAGCAATATCCCTAAGCGCTTGATTCCGGCAACGGTGGCTCTGGGTGCGTTCTCCTTCACCATGGATGCACTGCCCGGCACGCCACAAATCCAGAACATCATTCCCGGTAGTTTCTTCGGCACTAACGCCTGGGCTGCGCCATGGTTGGGGTTGATCGGTTCACTCTTCATTATTGTGGTGGGCTTACTGTGGCTGGATCGGCCACGCCGTCGGGCACAGGCCAAACAGGAACCCTATGGCACTAACCTGAAGAATGAGCCAGAAACGGCGG
>NZ_DAMDQC010000080.1:8172-19402 GCF_032082325.1 Pantoea sp. CTOTU50773
CGCCATTCTGCCGCTGATTCTGGTCGGGGTGCTCAATCTCTGCTTCACCTGGTGGATCCCGTCATGGTACGGCGCGCAGAGCAGCGTCACGCTACCGGGAAATCCCACGCCGATTCTCACCGATATTAAGAAAACCACCGCGATTTGGGCAGTACAGGCGGCGCTGCTCAGCGGCATTCTGGTGGTGCTGATTTTTGGCTGGCGCAACATTCGCGGTCGTCTGGCAGAAGGCAGTCGTACGGCGGTCGCCGGTGCGTTACTGGCGGCGATGAATACCGCCTCCGAGTACGGTTTTGGTGCGGTAATCGCTACGTTGCCGGGTTTTGTCGTGCTGTCTGGCGTGCTGCAGGCGATTCCCAACCCGCTGCTCAATGAAGCGATCAGTATTACCGTGCTGGCGGGGATCACCGGTTCGGCATCGGGCGGGATGAGTATTGCGCTGGCAGCGATGGCAGAACACTTCGTGCAGGCGGCGCAGGCCACGGGGATTCCGATGGAAGTGCTGCACCGCGTGGCGGCGATGGCCAGCGGCGGGATGGACACACTGCCTCACAATGGCGCGGTGATCACCTTGCTGGCGATCACCGGGTTAACGCATAAAGAAGCGTATGGTGGCATCTTCGCCATCACCATTATCAAAAGTCTGGCCGTGCTGTTTGTGATTGGGGGGTTTTACCTCACCGGCATTGTCTGAAGGAGGATGAATCGATGCAATTAACGGGAAAAGTGGCACTGGTGACCGGGTCTACCAGCGGTATCGGATTAGGTATCGCGGAGCAACTGGCACTGGCAGGCGCCACGGTAATACTCAACGGTTTTGGCGAAGTGGAACACGCAAAAGCGGTTATCGCTGCCACCGGGGCAACAGTGGACTATCACGCGGCAGACATGTCCGATTCGCAACAAATTGCCGCGATGATTGAGTGGGCGGAAGCGCACTATGGTGCGGTAGATATTCTGGTAAATAATGCCGGTATTCAGTACACCGCGCCGGTGGAATCTTTCCCGGTAGAGAAGTGGGATGCGATTATTGCCATCAATCTCTCTTCGGTGTTTCACACCAGTCGCGCCGTTTTACCCGGCATGCAGGCACGTCACTGGGGGCGCATCATTAATATCGCCTCCGTGCATGGGCTGGTGGCATCGAAAGAGAAAGCCGCCTATGTCGCTGCGAAGCATGGGGTGGTAGGGCTGACAAAAGTGATTGCGCTGGAGAACGCGCAATCACCGATCACCTGCAACGCCATCTGTCCGGGCTGGGTGCTAACGCCGCTGGTGCAGCAGCAGATCGATAAACGCATTGCAGCCGGCGAGGATGCCGAAACCGCGCGCCTGGCGTTATTGTCAGAAAAACAACCTGCTCAGGCTTTTGTTACACCTGAGCAGTTGGGAGCATTGGTGCTGTTTCTGTGCAGTGAGGGCGGTGCGCAGGTGCGCGGCGCGGCCTGGAACATGGATGGCGGCTGGCTGGCGCAGTAATGCATCACGGCTTTATCCACGCGGCAATACACTCTTTCATCACGCGCAGGCGCTCATCCAGCGCCGCTTTGGCACTGAGATCCTGCTGATAGATAATCGACAGCGTTGACTGATTGATCAGATAGAAAAAGCCCAGCGCGGAGATATTGATGTTGAGTTGCATCACATCGATATCCTCGCGCACGTTTCCTTCGGCGCGTCCTCGTTTCAGCAATTGCTGGGTGATACTGCTCCAGCTCTGATTAATCTGCACGGTGATGTCAGAATCTTTGAGATGCCGCGCCTTGAGCTGATTTTCGCTGTTGAGCAGGCGAATGAATTCGGGATTTTTCAGGTAATAGTGCCAGGTGAACTCCACCAGCTGCAAAATTGCCTGATCGGCGGGGAGGTGATCGAGCTTTAAGGCTGCTTCCTGCTCGCGAATGTCACGATAGGCTTCTTCCAGCACGCGGGTAAACAGAATGTCTTTGTTAGTGAAGTAGTAGTAAATCAGTTGCTTATTGGCATGAGCGCGTTCGGCGATGCTATCAACGCGTGCACCGTCGAATCCTTTCTCAGCGAACTCTGCGCGCGCGGCCATCAGTATCCGCACCTGCTTATCCGTGACATCCTCAATGTTACTCGCAACACGATCAACCAAAGCAGAATCCCCACATATCACTGTTTTACTGAGCATTATAGTGCCTCTTTTTGCGCATAAAACAAGGGCAAAAGATTTTCAACTAACTAGTTGGTTATGTGAATTCGATCAAAGTCAGGTCTCTTTCTGCCCATTATAGTGACGTCATCAACCAGTTAGTTGATTGATTATGAATCAGCGAACGGCGGAGCGTTGAAATAGATGTTGAACGTGTTACTTCCATCACAAACGACTTTGAGGTGAATACATGGCGCAGATTCCAGTGGGCATCATCATGCACGGCGTGACCGGGCGAATGGGTAAAAATCAACATCTCATCCGTTCGATTGTGCAGATTCGGCAGCAGGGCGGTGTGGCGCTGGCCAATGGCGACCGATTGATGCCCGATCCGATTCTGATTGGCCGCAACGCGGAAAAAATGGCTGCGCTGGCGCGGGAATTTGGTATCGAACGTTGGGGAACCAACATTGATGAAGCACTGAATAATCCGCATGACATCATCTTTTTTGATGCAGCCACCACCCAGGCACGTCCGGCTTTGCTGAAGAAAGCCATCAGCAAGGGAAAACACGTTTATTCGGAAAAGCCGGTAGCGATGGGGCTGGATGATGCGCTGGATCTATACCATTTCGCACAAGAAAAAGGCGTGTGTCACGGCGTGGTGCAGGACAAGTTGTGGCTGCCGGGTTTGCAAAAGCTGCGTTTGCTAAATGAATCCGGCTTCTTTGGTCGCGTGTTATCGGTGCGCGGTGAATTTGGCTACTGGGTATTTGAAGGCGATCGCCAACCGGCCCAGCGTCCATCCTGGAACTACCGCAGCGAAGATGGCGGCGGCATTATCCTCGACATGATTTGCCACTGGCGCTACGTCATCGACAACCTGTTCGGTGAAATCAAAAGCCTGAGCTGCATCGGCGCAACCCACATTCCACAGCGCTGGGATGAACAGCAGCAACCTTATGACGCCACGGCGGATGACGCGGTGTACGCCACCTTCGAACTGCACAACGGCGCGATTGTTCAGATCAACAGTTCATGGTGCGTGCGCGTGCGCCGCGATGATCTGGTGACATTCCAGGTGGATGGCGTCAACGGTTCAGCGGTGGCTGGCCTTAGCGATTGCTTTACGCAGGCTAGCGTCAATACGCCAAAGCCGGTCTGGAATCCGGATATCCGTCAAACCCATAACTTCTTCGATGACTGGGCCAGCGTGCCGGATACCCAGGTCTACGACAATGCATTCAAAGTGCAGTGGGAGCTGTTTTTACGCCACGTCTGGGGCGAAGGGGAATATCGCTGGGATCTGTTGGAAGGAGCCAAAGGTCTGCAACTGGTCGATCTGGCATTGAAAAGCTGGAAAGAGCGTCGCTGGGTTGATGTGCCATCGCTGGAACGCTAAGGAGCCGAACATGAGTCGTCCCCATTCCGAACAGCTTTCGCTCAACACGGCGACCGTGCGCCAGCAGTGGGATTTACGCCAAATCATTGAAGGTTGTGCGCGCCATGAGATTCGCGGCATCTCGCCGTGGCGCGATCAGGTAGCAAACATCGGTTTAGCAGAAGCGGCGCGGCTGATTCGTCATCACGATCTGCGGGTGAGTGGCTACTGCCGGGGCGGCATGTTTCCCGGCGTTGATCAGCAAGCACGCCAGGCGACCCTGGCCGACAACCAGCGAGCGGTGGATGAAGCGCTGGAATTGGGCGCAGAGTGCCTTGTGCTGGTGGTCGGCGGTTTGCCGCCAGGTTCGAAAGATCTGCCGGGGGCGCGACAGCAAGTGCGTGATGGACTCAGCGCTCTGCTGGAGTACGCCCGCGCGGGCGGCATGCCGCTGGCGATTGAACCGCTGCATCCCATGTACGCGGCGGATCGTGCCTGCATCAACACGCTGAAACAGGCTAACGACCTCTGCGATGAGCTGGGCGACGACGGACTGGGGATTGCCGTCGATGTCTATCACACCTGGTGGGATGCTGAGTTTTATCAGGAAATCGCCCGTGCGGGTCTGAAACGGCTGCTGGCGTTTCATATCTGCGACTGGCTCACGCCTACGCGGGATCTGCTGGAGGATCGCGGCATGATGGGCGATGGCGTTATCGATATCCGCGCCATGCGGGAAGCGGTAGAAGCCCAGGGTTATCGCGGATTACATGAAGTGGAAATTTTCTCCCGCCTGAACTGGTGGACTCAGGATCCAGATGAGGTGCTTAAGACCTGCAAGGCTCGCCATCTGGCGCACGGTTAACCGTATCTGACAGAGCTGAAAAGCTGTTTTCGTCGGTCACAGACATTGTCGAGGAAAAGATGAATACAGATACCCGCAAAATGATTCTGGTCACCGTGCTGTGCGGCCTTGGCTACATGATGTACTCGGTGGATCGCATGACGGTGTCATCAGCCATCGGGCTGATCGCTGGAGAGTTTGGTCTCGGTAAAGCGGAGAGTGGCATTCTGCTCTCCTCCTTCTTTTTTGGCTTCATCGTCTTTCTGTTCATTTCCGGCATTATCGCCGACAAGTTAAGCGGCAAACCGGTATTGATTCTCGGCCTGATGATGTTTTCACTGGCGACACTGTTAACGGGTGTCGCCGGCAGCATGACCAGCCTGATTTTTTACCGCGTGATGACGGGCATCGGTGAGGGCATCTTCTGGCCTGCCGCCTCGCTCGAAGTGGCCAACGTGACCAGCGAAAAACAGCGCACAACGGTCATGTCGCTCTATTGGATGGGGTATCCGATTGGCGGATTCCTTGGCACCTGGATGGGCGCCATGCTCGGTCCGATCTTTGGCTGGCGCGTGGTGTTCTACGTGGCGGGCGCGATGGGCATGCTGGTGGCGCTGTTGTATCTGGTGCTGGTGAAAAATGATCGTAAACCTGCCGAGTTGATTGCACGCCAGGCAGCGGAAAAAGTGCCATTAAAAACCTTGTTCCGCCATGCGCCGGTGTTGCTGATGGCTGCGTTCTATTTCGTGCTGCTGGCAGGCTGGTGGATTGTGCTGCTGTGGGCACCGAGCTATTTGATGCAGGTAAAAAATCTGTCGATTGGTGCCGCAGGCACCATCGCCAGCCTGCTCGGCATTACCGGGGCTTTGGGCGGCTTTGTGCTGGGACGCTACTGTGATAAAGGCGATTTCAAACGCCGTCGCACCATTCTGATGACCATTACTTTTATCAGCGGGCTGGTGATGGCCGCCATGGCATTCAATCTTTCGGTGCCGTTGGTGATTGTGCTGGTGCTGATCCTCGGTTTCCTTGGCTATCCGATTACACCCATTGTTCTCTCGCTCACTGCTGAACTGGTGCCGCCTTCTCTGCGCGGTTCCGCCATCGGCTTTGTGATGAATATGGGGATGGCGGCGGGCGGCATCTCGCCAATTGTGGCGGGTTATTACGCGCAGCGTTACGCCCTGCAACCGCTCTTGCTGGTGGCCGCCTGCGTCATTATCTGCAGCAGCCTGGTATTGCTGGGGGTGCGTCGCCTGCCTATCGGAAGCCACAACAGTTCGCAGAATGTGATGCCGTCCGGGCATCTGGCAAAACACTGAAATAAGGAACAGATCCATGTCTGTGAGCAATAAAGTGCGTTTACTGGATCGCAACGGTCAGCCCTGCAGCTACATCATGCAGGGTGAGCGCCACTGGAGCGTACCGGCGAAACCGCTATTTAACCGTGACGTGTATGCCGCTGCGCATGTGGTTGCCGACCCGCAGCGCATGCAAAATCCACATAGCGATATGGCGATTGACTGGGACAGCACGCTGGAATATCGCGATCATTTAATGTCGCTGGGATTGGGCATCGCGGAAGCCATGGATACCGCGCAACGCGGCATGGGGCTGGATTGGCCAACCGCGCTGGAGCTTATAAAACGCAGCGTTGAGCAAGCGAAAGCGTATCCGGGGGCACGGGTCGCCAGCGGGGCTGGCACCGATCATCTGACGGACTTTTCCCAACTGACCTTACAGGATGTGATTGCCGCGTATGAGCAGCAAATCTCAGCAATCGAAGCCTGTGGCGGCCGTATTATCTTAATGGCTAGTCGCGCGCTCGCCGCCATTGCTAAAGGGCCAGAGGATTACATCACCGTTTACAGCACGCTTCTGCGCCAGGTGCGTGAGCCGGTTATTTTGCACTGGCTGGGGGACATGTTTGATCCCGCACTACGCGGTTACTGGGGCGGCGCGACGATTCACAGTGCGATGGAGGTTTGCCTTGCGGTGATTCGCGAAAATCAGGAAAAAGTGGAGGGGATAAAAATCTCCTTGCTGGATAAAGATCGTGAAATTGAGATGCGGCTCCTGCTGCCGGCTTCCGTTAAAATGTATACCGGCGATGACTTTAACTATCCCGAACTGATTGCCGGGGATGAGCAAGGTTTCTCGCACGCGCTTCTGGGTATCCTCGACGGCATTGCACCGGCCGCCACCAGCGCACTGCATGCATTGGCGCAGGGCGATCGCGCCACCTTTGAACGCATACTGGCACCGACAGTGCCGCTGGCACGCCATTTGTTCTCGGCACCCACGCAGTATTACAAGGCGGGCATCGTGTTCCTGGCCTGGTTGAATGGCCATCAGAAGCATTTCACCTTGCTTGGCGGCATGCAGAGTGCGCGCAGTCTGACGCACTACTCTGAAGCGTTCAGACTAGCGGATGAGGCTGGTTTGCTGAATAACGCGGATGTGGCTGCTGAACGCATGTGGCTACTGGCGAAAATGCACGGTATTTAGCCTTTCGACCTAACGCGATTAGAGGCTATTTAAGCCGTCCGGATTTCTGACGGAAAAGAAGACTCACTCGGTTAGAGCGAAAAAAAGCCCGCCATTGGCGGGCTTGATAGCAGCGGCTATCGAATAATCTCGTAGGTGACGCGCGTGTAGGTACTGCAACCACGATTGTGGCAGTCCATTATTGCAGGAATATTTTGTTACTGAACATACCGTTTCCTGATGGCTGTATAGCCGTGGGCTTCAAGCGCTGACTCATACGTATTGAATATTGAGCGCACCCTGTGCTGATGTCGTGATCTGCGCCTGAACCCGCCACGTTGTGTATATGCGTTCGAGTGTGAGGACGGCTTTGGGCTTACCCGTTGAAACCACGCGACCCTGATCGAGTACCACAAGGTGTTGGCAATATTTTGCCGCCAGATTCAGATCGTGAAGAGCAATCACCACCGTCACGGGCAGCGAAGAGATAAGACGCATCAATTCAAGCTGGAATTGGATGTCGAGGTGATTGACGGGTTCATCCAGCAGTAAAACATCCGGTTTTTGCGCCAGTGCGCGGGCGATTTGGCAACGTTGGCGCTCACCGCCGGATAATCGTTGCCAGCAGCGGTCGACCAAATTTTCCAGTTGCATTAACGCCACCGCCTCGTCAACGGCGCTGGCATCCTCTGCCGTCCAGAACTGGAATGCGCCACGATGAGGCGTGCGCCCGAGACGAATAATGTCAATCACCGTGAGTTCATCATCGGCTTCGGCGTGTTGCGGGACAAAGGCCAGTTTGCGCGCCAGCTGATTGCGCGAAAATTGGTTCAGCCTCCGTTCGCCGAGCGTTATCTTCGCGCCCGAATCAGGCATTAGCCCAGCCAGCGCACGCAGTAGCGTTGATTTTCCTGAACCGTTGGGCCCAAGCAAACCTACGGTTGCAGACTGAGCTGCGTCGAAGGAGACCGTGGTGAGTATGCGGCGCGCTTGAAGTTGGACGCTGAGGTCACTGACCGATATCGTCATCGTTTAATTGCCCTTTCGTTGATAGAGAAGGAAGGCAAAAGCAGGGGCGCCCACCAATGCAGTCACCACGCCAATGGGTAAAACCTGATGTGCGATCAACGTTCTCGATATCAAGTCGGCAAGGATCATGAAATGGCAGCCCGACAGGAATGTCACGGGAAGGGTGATAAGGTGTCGCTGTCCAACCAGCATGCGGGTCACGTGCGGGATGACCAATCCGACAAATCCCACCGCCCCAATTGAGCTGACAATCACCGCCGTGATGAATGCCGTAATCAACAGCAACACCACCCGCACTTTCACAACCGGAGTACCTAACGTTACCGATACATCGACACCAAATGAAAACGTGTCCAGCGTGCGTGCATAGCACATGATCACCCCAAATCCGCTGACGATGACGATGGCGCACAGAACGGCATCTGGCCAGCGAACGCCGCTTAAACTGCCTAAGAGCCAAAACATCACACCGCGCGATTGCTCCGCATTGGCTGATGTGCTGACGATGTAAGACGTGAGCGCATTGAACAGCTGTGTTCCGGCAATACCGGCCAAAATGATGCGCCCGGTGTTTTCCCCCATCCCTCTTGAGAGCAAAATAATCAAGCCAAACGCCAGGCAAGCGCCGGCAAAGGCACCACTGCCAACCGTCAACACGCCGCTGCCAATACCCAGCAGCATCACCATTACGGCCCCGGTGGAAGCACCCGCAGAGATACCCAACAGATAGGGTTCCGCCAGCGGGTTTCTTAACAACGATTGCAACACCAGGCCGCAAAGGGCTAAGCCACCTCCGCTGCATGCCGCCATGAAGGCCCGACTCATCCTATATTGCCAGACGATGCCAGCCTCAACGGGAGGGAGATCATAATGCGTCAAGCCCACCCCGGTGGTGATCGCCTGGAAGGTGGCGCTCAATGAGATGGGCATATCGCCAATGCTGGATGAGAAGATCATCATTACGGGCAAGCTGATAAAGCCCGCGAGAAAAATAAAGCCGATCTTAAATGGGTAAGCCCGATTCATACTATTTAAACGCGGCAATCTGCTGACCGATCAGCTCAACAGCATCGACATTGCGCAGGGATGGATTGAGTGACATCGCTGGCACGATCACGATATGACCCTGTTTGACCGCACTCATTTCGCGTGTAACGGGATCGCTGGTGAGGAATGCCTGTTTTATGGCGACATCATCGGCTGGATACAGCCTTCTATCCATGCTGGCGATGACGATGATATCGGGCTGAGATTGTGCGATATGTTCCCAACTCACGGCGGGCCATTCATCGGAGGAATCAATGATATTTTTGAGGCCTAGAGTCTGAGTGATCCAGCCTGGCGCACCATCACTGCCTGCGATCCACGGATCGCCTTTAAGGCGTGTGCTTGAGAACCAATACACCACCTTAAGGGGTTTGCTGGTGTGAAGCGCCACCTGTTGTTGTGCCTTAGCGATTCGTGCAGATAACTTATCCTTTAAGGCATCGCCACGCTCCGTCACATCGAAGATGTTGGCAAGCGCGGTGATTTCATCATAAATCACCTCAATCGAGTAAGGTTTCACGCGCGCACCGTCGCCGTTTGAAGTGGCGGTGACCGATTTGCCCTGACAATCAGCAGGTGAAATCCAGGTTTTGATGCCAGGTTGTTCAAATTGATCGCGAGTAGCGACTTCACCCTGAGGCCCAACATGCCAGCTGTACTGCGCCAAAACCAAATCAGGTTTTTGCGCGACGACGACTTCAAAGCCCGGTGAGTTGTCCGCAAGGCGCTTAAGACCACTGCCTGCCTGCGCTAACTCAGGGGGGAGAGGGCCGAACCAGACGGCGGTACCCGCAATTTTACTCCCCAGGCCAAGTGCCAGAAGGAGTTCAGTTTCATGCTGACCAATGGTCACCACGCGTGCAGGTGGTCGTGAAAAGGTTTCCGTTTTACCGCAGTTTTCAATGCTGAGGGGATAGGTGGAAGCCAGGGCGGTGGAAGTGCTGAATACCATTATGAGTGCTAAAAGGCGGGTCAAAAAAGTGCGCATGATTTACCGATTACGTAGTAATGTTATAACGTAACATAATGGCAAGTCTGATGTATTCATGTCAATTGATTCTGATACCCATTGTGAGTGTTAAGTGTTGAGGCTATTGAAGCGAAGTCCGTGGCCCGGACTTCACTCTGATCTTAACCCGGACCATCACTTCCTGCCGCCAGCAGAGGCACCACCACATCACTGATCGGTGTCGCGATGCCTTGTGCTTTGCCGCGTCGCTGCACAACGCCATTACGGATGTCCCACTCAAGCGGGCGATTGGCCTGACGATCCGCCAGGATCGAGGTGCCTAAATCTGCCGGGGCGCGATGGAAGCCAGCCATAATTTCCTGCGGCACGTTGTCGCTCAGATTGGCGCCTTCCGCACGCGCCACAGTCATACACTCCCGCAGATAGGCCAGACCCAGCTCGGTGATATCTTCGCGCTGAAATATCCCGGCGCGGCGATTGGCGAGCACCATTAAACCGGCGACGGCGTTTTGCAACAGTTTGCGCCAGGCAATGGTGAGGAAATCTGCCTCCAGTTCGACCGCACAGCGCGAGTCTTGCAGTGCTTGCACAATACGTTGTGTTGGCGCGACGTCGGGCACCGTCAGGCGCGGCTTCGCGCGTAACCACACCGAGGCATCAGGCTCGCGCTGAGCCGGGAACCACACCACAGAAGGCAGTACCGTTGCGCCATTGACTAACGGGGACAGCTGTTCAACTTGCTCCACGCCATTTTGCAGCGCGCACACCACCGTATTCTCATCGCACAACACCGCCAGCCAGGGTGCAATTTCCGCCACCTGGGTGGTTTTGACCGCCACAAACACCAAATCATAGGGTGCACCAATGTCTGCGGGATTGCTCAGCACCGGGCCAGGCACCACAATCTCACCGTCTTCGTGGCGCAGCAGCAATTGTGTATGTGCTGTACGTCCGCACAGTGTTGGCGTGCGATTCATTTCATGTAGCGCGGCAGCCACAGTGGTACCGATGGCGCCGGGTCCGACAAGGGCGATGGTTGGAAACTCAGACATGCAGCTATTCTCCTGTTTATCCAGTGCTGCCCACAGGGTCAGCGAAAACTCTCTATTACAGCCTGGCATTGTGACTGAATGATGTGCGTTCCATCGGCCAGATAGAAAAATAATAGCGCGGGATAATCACTCAACGCCTGCCATAAAAGGGCGAATTACAGCAGGGCTATCTGTTTCTGTTGCAGCAGTTGCTGCATCTCAGCATCAGGTTCTCCATCAACAATCAGTGTGCTGGCCAGTGACAGACCGCCAATGGCGAACGCCGATGCTGAGTTGAGTTTCTCTTTAGAGACCATCACCACCG
>NZ_DAMDQC010000081.1:0-18442 GCF_032082325.1 Pantoea sp. CTOTU50773
TCCAGCAGGGTGGCACCAACATCCACTATCTGGAGAAAAAACTCGGCCTGCACGACTAAACCAATCCTCTCGCCGCCATTCTGCCGTTGGCGGCATTTTCTATCCTGACAGTAAAATCTGGAGGTCAGTTTGTCTGAACTTTCCTATGTGACAGGCGACTGTCACTCAGCCTGGTCAACGTATTTGACGCAGGTTGAACGCGTGTTGCCACTGCTGGGCGATCTTAGCCGCTGGGCCGATACGTTGACGCATCCGAAGCGGGCATTAATCGTTGATATCCCTCTGGAAATGGATGATGGCTCAGTGCGTCATTTTGAGGGTTATCGCGTGCAGCACAATTTGTCGCGTGGGCCGGGTAAGGGTGGGGTGCGTTTCCATCCTGATGTGACGTTGCAGGAGGTGATGGCGCTCTCTGCATGGATGACGGTGAAGTGCGCTGCGCTCAACCTGCCGTTTGGCGGAGCGAAAGGCGGCGTGCGTGTCGATCCGGCAACCTTATCCCATAAAGAACTAGAGCGTTTAACGCGGCGCTATACCAGCGAAATCGGCAATATGATTGGTCCCCAACAGGATATTCCCGCCCCTGATGTTGGAACCAACGCGCAGGTAATGGCGTGGATGATGGATACCTGGTCGATGAACGTTGGCGCCACTACCACCGGCGTAGTGACCGGCAAACCGGTGCATCTGGGCGGGTCACTGGGGCGCGTCAAAGCCACCGGGCGCGGGGTTTTCGTCACCGGTTGCAGCGCTGCGACTAAGCTGGGCATTGATGTGCCAGATAGCCGCGTGGCGGTGCAGGGTTTTGGTAACGTTGGCAGCGTCAGCGCCGAACTGTTCCATGCGATTGGGGCAAAAGTGGTGGCGGTGCAGGATCACAAAGCCACATTGTATTTGTCCAGCGGAGTGGATATCCCGGCGTTACAGACGTGGCAGCAGGCTCACGGTAGTATCGCGGGCTTCCCGGGTGCTGACACCATCGCGGATGAACATTTTTGGACGCAGCCTTACGACATTCTGGTTCCTGCTGCGCTGGAAGGGCAGATTACTGCTGAACGTGCCAACCAACTGAAGTGCAGCCTGATTATTGAGGGGGCAAATGGCCCAACGCTACCGGAAGCGGATGATATCTTGCAGCAACGCGGCATTGCTGTGGTGCCAGATGTGATTGCGAATGCGGGCGGCGTGACGGTGAGTTACTTCGAATGGGTGCAGGATTTCTCCAGCTTCTTCTGGAGCGAAGAGGAGATCAATCAACGGCTGGACAGCATTATGCAGCACGCGATTGAAACGGTGTGGCATAAAGCGGATGCGCTGAACGTGACGCTGCGTACGGCAGCTTACGCCGTTGCCTGCGAGCGAATTCTGCTGGCAAGGAAGGATCGCGGGTTGTATCCGTAAACACATTAGTTTGAGAGAAGCCTCGCAAATGCGGGGTTTTTTATTGTGTGAAGTTTGTTCCGTACACTTAGGTGTGTATAATATTTTATACACAAATGGAGTGGTGTGGAGCGCACAGAAATGGATGAAAAGGATTTAGACTGGCGTGATACAACGCTGGAGGACATCAAAATGTTCCCCAATGAGGTGAAAAAGGACGTTGGATTTGAACTTCACAAAATTCAAAATGGGCATAATCCCACTCACTAAAAGGCTGTGAATCGCTGGGGAGCAGGTGTTATTGAGGTCAAAATAAAAGGCTATGATGGCGAATATCGCGTCGTTTATGTGGCAAAATTTGTTGAAGCCATTTATGTCATACACGCCTTCCAAAAGAAAACACAACAAACCAGCCCCAAAGATGTGAATATAATCATCGAGCGTTATAAAGCAGTTATCGAAGAACGGAGAAAACTAACATGACCGATAAAATCGATACCCAGTCGCGGCATATCACCAAAGCGGGCAGCAATATTTTTGCTGATCTCGGATTCGAACCGGCTGAAGCGGACTCCCTTCTGACACAATCTCGTGAAGAAATTAACCGAGCCGACGAATTAAAGAAGCAGCTAATGACTGAAATTTCTGAATGGATGACGGCAAGTGGCCATAAGCAGATTGAAGCGGCAAAGATCCTGCACGTTTCCAGACCCCGAGTTTCAGATGTGGTTAATCTAAAAACAGAAAAATTTACCATTGATTCGTTAGTGGGTATGGTTGCGGCGATGGGCAAAAAGGTCCAGTTAGTGATCGAGTAATTCACCCGCTGCAAACTTGACTGCGAGTAGTCGAAAAAGGCCAGCATTGCTGGCCTTTCTATATATTAGAACTGATACACCAGACCCAATGCTACCTGGTCATCATTCGGCAGACCGAGTTTGTTGTTATCGTCGAGCAGGTTGATCTTGTAGGCCACAAAGGTCTACATGTTTTTATTGAAGTAGTAGGTTAATCCTGGCTCAAGGAATTTAAGTAAAGCTTCATTGCCCATGAGCCTTTAAGTAGGCTCATTATCAAGAAAACCGCAGGTGCCCTTAAAGCATCTGGGCATAAGCTTCAAGCTGGTCGGCAACCATGCCCCAGCCGCTATGAAAGCCCATTTTTTCATGTTCGGCGCGTGCTTCAGCGTTGCGATGCCTGGCAATGGCAACGTAACGAGTCGCGTGCGGATTGAGCGGTTCCAGTAGCAATATTGCGGTCATGAAAGGATGCTCAGCAGGTTTCCATCCTTCTGTATAGGTATCGGTAAAAACCAGCTTCCGACAAGGTATCAGCTCCAGAAACACCCCTTCGTTGCGCATTTCATTCCCCTCCACCTCAAAAACCGTGTTGAACCGACCACCAGGATGCAGATCGATATCGCAACTGACTAACTTATGAGGCTTAGGCACAAAAAAGTGTTGGAGATGTTCTGGTGTGGTCCAGCAGCGCCAAATCACCTCGGCGGGTACTTGCAGCGTACGCTCAAGCTGTAAATCGGTATCGGCATCTAAAATCATCATGTTTTTCCTGCTCGCTAAATGTCATTTCAACAGTGTAGTTGCGAGGCAGAAAACGGGTTAGCTGACCGGGCGGATCCCCTGGCAGAACAGGCTAAGTGTGTGCTGTACAATCAGCTCAGTATCAAACTCCGGCTCATTGGCGAAGCGTGTGAAGGGCACGAGTATCATGCTCAGAATGGAGGTCATCAGCAAATCGGGATTCAACGCTGCATTCAATAAACCCTGCTGTTGCCAGCGCACAATCAACGCCCTGACTTTGTCGCGTCCCGCATGTCCATAACGTTCTTTGATGTGTTGACCTAAGCCGTGCGAACCGCTGGTGACTTCTTGCATCCATAATGGGGCGAACCAGTCGTTGTTCAGGACGATATCAGCGATTTCACGGATGAATCCACTGAATGTGGTGACAGGGTCACTTATCTCCCCATCAAAATGCGCTTCCAGCCGCTGGCGTAGCGGTAAAAAGCGCTCCTCAACCACCACATCTAACAACGATTCGCGCGACTGAAAATAGTAGTTGAGCATCGCCGGACTCACGCCAGCTTTACGTGCAATCGCATTCAGCGAGGTTTCAGCGATGCCGCTTTCGGCATAAATCGCAAGCGTAATGTCCAACAGGTGCTCGCGCTGTTGTGCAGTGATGGCTCCGCCCCGAGGACGTCCAGGACGGCGGGGTTTGGCAGGAGTTGTCTTATCATCAGCTGGGACTTTTCGTGCGGTCATCTTTACGCGCTCACTTGTTTCATGTCAGAGTTCGATCAATATTAATTGTGTATTTAATTAATTTCAATTGGTGTCTGATATGAAGCCTAAAACACTTGTGCCGCACTCAGGCAGTGGAGAAGAGCGTCTTCCTTCCGTCCGCTTGCTGATGGGCGCATTGATGTTGGTCATGCTGCTTTCCGCCCTTGACCAGACCATCGTCTCGACAGCACTGCCAACCATTGTGGGTGAATTGGGCGGGCTTGATCGGCTGTCGTGGATCGTCACGGCCTACATGTTGGCCTCAACAATTGTTGTCCCGCTGTACGGCAAATTCGGCGATCTGTTTGGCCGTAAAACGGTGCTACAAATCTCGGTCATCTTGTTTCTCATCGGCTCGGCACTGTGTGGCCTGGCGCAAAATATGGAGCAATTGATCTTTACCCGCGCACTGCAAGGTCTCGGCGGTGGCGGACTGATGGTGGTCAGTATGGCGGCCGTCGCGGATATTATTCCACCAGCAGAACGCGGTAAATACCAGGGACTCTTTGGCGGCGTTTTCGGTCTGGCGACCGTGGTGGGGCCATTACTGGGGGGCTTCATCGTCCAGCACGCCTCGTGGCGCTGGATTTTCTATATCAATTTACCGTTAGGGTTGTTTGCGCTGCTGATTATTAATGCGGTGTTTAAAGCCGATAACAAACGTAAACCGCATGAGATTGATTATCCCGGTGCTGTTTGCCTGAGTCTTGCGCTAGTGGGTATCACCCTGTTTACCAGTGAAGGCGGTACGTTGCGGGCATGGAGCGATCCGCAGTTGTGGTGCATCCTGGCGTTTGGTCTGGTCGGAGTGATTGGCTTTATCTACGAAGAACGTCGTGCATGGGAACCGATTATTCCGCTTGGGCTGTTCCGTAATCGCAGTTTTTCGCTCTCCAGTTTGATGGCTTTTATTGTCGGGATGTCGCTGTTCGGCAGCGTCACTTTCCTGCCGCTCTATTTGCAGGTGGTGAAAGGCTCAACCCCGACCGAAGCTGGGTTGCAGTTGCTGCCGCTGATGGGTGGGCTGCTGGTGACATCGATTATCAGCGGACGCATTATCAGTCGTACTGGTCGGTATCGTCTTTTTCCGATTGGCGGAACCTTGCTGGCGACGGTTGGGATGGCACTCATGACGACGCTCACCCTGCAATCTGCGCTGTGGCAGATTTATCTCTACGCCTGCGTGCTCGGAATGGGCATGGGGATGGTGATGCAGGTGCTGGTGCTGGCGGTGCAGAACAGTGTGACACCTGACCGTATTGGCGTCTCCACATCCTCTGTCACGTTGTTCCGTTCGGTGGGCGGTTCAATCGGGGTGGCACTGTTTGGCGCGATGTTTAGTCACGTCTTGAAATCGGGTTTGACTGAATTGGTGGAAAAGGGCGATGTATTGCCCGCCACGCTGGACCCGAATGCAGTGCACCATTTGCCGTATGATGTGCAACAAGCGTATTTGCAGGTATTTAGCACAGCGGTACATGCGGCATTCCAGATGGCGGCGGTGGTGATGGCGCTGGCCTTTATTTTGTCATTATTCCTGCCAGAGTCGCCGTTACGCAGCCAATCCAAACAATAAAATGATGCCGGCTTGCCACCATCGGCAGACAGATGCTGATGGTGGGATGAAATAGCAGCAGAGTTGGGCGAATTAATAACCTCCAAAGCGAAAATTGGCGAAGGAATATATAATTTTTATCCCAAATACATGATGTTACCTTTGCGTAAACTTAAGTAAAAAAGAAGAGGATTAAAAGAATTCAGCGGCGAGCTATTTATTTTTGCAACTTTTTTGCGGTATAAATCTCTAACCACTGTCTCCCTCAGCGAAAACGTCATCCCATGATCAACTCTGCGGCCAGAAAATTTATCGCCTGTCTGTTTGTTATTACCCTGGCAGGTTGCTCTTCCAAAACTTCTCATGCACCTGCGGAAGAGAGTGTCGATGCTTCAACCGTTGGTGGTAAGCAACCCGATTTGATTCCCGTGATCGCGGCATTACACGACCAGATGCACTCATGGGAAGGCACCAAATATCAGTGGGGCGGCACGCAATTAAACGGTGTGGATTGCTCCGGTTTTGTTTGGCGAACCTTAAAAGATCGTTTCAATATTCCAATGGATCGTGTCACAACGCGCGAATTAATTGCCATGGGGCAGCCGGTTGATAAGGCGCACCTGCAACCCGGTGATTTAGTGTTCTTTCGTATCAAACACGAGTTACACGTTGGCTTTTATGACACCGACCACCAATTCCTCCACGCTTCGGTTAGCCAGGGCGTGATGCGCTCCTCACTGAATAATCCGTATTGGAAATCGGTATATCTGGAGGCGCGGCGTCTGCCACGAGAACAGAATTCGCAGATCAGCTTTAATTATAAAAATAAAGTGTGATGCAGAAAGTATCCCCGGCCTGGCGCCGGGGATTTTTTTATCAGAATTGATATGACACGCTAACCGAGAAGTTGCGCGGCTCACCGTAAACATAGTTGTTCATATAGGTGTAGTACTCACGGTCGAATAAGTTATCGACGTTAGCTTGCACCGCAACCTGTTTGGTGACCTGATAACGGGCAAACAGGTTTGCCAGTGGATAGCTTCCCTGATACACGCGCTGGGTGCTGCCATCTGGCGCGCTCACATCTTCAAATACGCGGTTCTGCCAGTTAATACCGCCACCGATGGTCAGGTCAGGCAACATCGGTACGTTGTATCGGGTAAACAGCTTGAACTGGGTTTGCGGTTGATCAGGGTTATAACGACCATCCGAATCACGCGCTACATAGCGCGTTGCGCCGAAGGTTAATTGCAGGTTGTCGGTAAGCGCACCGTTCAGTTCAAACTCGGCGCCTTTGCTGCGTGCGCCCTTAGTGGCGGTGTAGGCCTGTTCGCTGCTGTTGTTGACGTACACGCCATTCTCTTCGGTGCCAACATTCTCTTGCTGGATCCGGAACACTGCGAAGGTGGCGGTTAAACGGCCATCATACCAGGCTGATTTCACACCCGTTTCGTAGCTCTTCCCGGTCACTGGGGAGAGATAATGGCCTGAACTGTCGCGATAAGTCTGTGGCTGGAAAATCGACGTATAGCTGGCATAGGCTGACCAGGTATCATTGATGTCATACACCAGACCCGCATACGGGGTGGTATTGTTTTTGGTCATGTTACCGCTGCTACCGTTGGTGCTCCACTCGGTGTAGCGCGCTCCAATAATCAATGACAACGGATCGGCCAATGAGAAACGCGCTGCGGTATAGGCTGACTTCTGACGGATAACGTCATTGGCGTTCAGATACCAACCCTGCCACTGAGGTTCGGCAATATTGCCATTCCAGTTATTGTTGAAGGGCCCCATATCCGCTGAGGTAATGTCATACTCATCAAGATCAGTAACACCATCCTGACTATAAGTCTGGTTGTGTTGGCGGCTGTAACTTAAGCCTGCCATTAATTGGTGCTGGCGGCCTAACAGCTCAAACGGTCCACTGGCAAAGGCATCAACCGAAGTTTGCTCACGTTTACCGCGGTCCAGACTGCCATATCCTGTTGAACCCTCACCTGTGCTTTCATCTGGATTACCCATGACATATAAAAGCTTGTCACTGAACGTATTCTTGGCATGGGTGCCATTCACATGGAAGCTCCAACCGTTATCGAAGTTGTGCACCAGATCGGCATACACTTTCTGCACTTCAGTGTGGTAGTACGTCCAGTCTGCGCCTGAGTTCAGGCTGCGGTTGTAATGGGTAAGTGACCCGTTGCTGTAGAAGACGGGTAATCCACCCCAGGTTGGGTCGCGAGTATCCGCTTTTTCATAGTCGTAGCCGAGAGAAAAGGTCGTTTTGTCGGTTAAATCCGCATCGACCACGCCATATAGGAATTTCTTGTTTTTATGATATCGGTCCAGCCAGCTGTCCTGATCCTGATAACCCGTCACCACGCGCCCGCGCAACGAACCCTCGCTGTTGAGTGGCCCTGAGATGTCTGCAACATAACGCTGTTTATCCCAACTGCCATAGCTAGCGTCCACCGAACCCGTAAACTCTTTGCTGTCGGCGTGCTTGCGCACCATATTCACCGAAGCAGAGGGACTGCCAGCACCAGTCATCAAACCGGTGGCACCGCGCACCACTTCAATACGATCGTAAATGGCCGTGTCCGAGGCTGCATCACCATAGTTCCAGCTATCACCGACCGAGGTGGGGATGCCGTCAAAGGTGAAGTTGGTGATCTTGAAACCGCGCGAATAGTATTCTGAACGTTCAGAATCCACCAAGTTGCTGGTGATACCAGTGGTGTTGTTCAGCACGTCGGTGACAGTTTGCAACTGCTGGTCCTGCATACGCTGCTGCGTCACTACACTGACAGATTGCGGCACGTCACGCGGCGTGAGTAGCAGCTTTGTGCCCGCTCGCGTGGTTTTCACCGCATAGTCCTGCTTGTCATTATCATCACTGCTGTCACTGGTGGTCGCATTGACCACCAGATCCTGCTGAGTGGTATCAGCAGCCTGCGCCAATGTGGGGTTGAGAAGGGCGTGTACTGCCATAGCCAACAATGAAACGCTGAACGTTTTGCGGATACCTGATTCCCTGCCGATCAAAGACATAATCGTTTCCGTGGTAACTGATGGTTATAAGAAGCCATTACGCTTCGGTTGTTATGCTGGTGGTTGCGTCATGCTACCCAAAAGGGCAGAACAAACGAATGCACTATCTAATTACGAACGCCAATGATAATCATTTGCTTTATAGAATCTCGCAAGGATTCAATTTGAAGTGTAATAATGTGTAAACACGAAGTAATTCAGTCATCTGGAGGGATTTATAACCCGTTAGTTGCTGGTGTTTTCACTTTTATTTTGCAAGATTTGGCACTTTTTTAATATCAGGTAGCGTCAAATCAGGCGGCGAATTGAGTTAGCCGGGTGGAATGAGCACATAAATCTACGCGAATATTTGATTACTTTACGTTAATGCGTATGATTCTCATTCTTCTTATATTTTCCGCCCGCTACGATGTGGTCGGAGCCGTTCATCCATTGATGGAGTTCAGCATGAAATCGTTGTTTAGCCCGCGTAAAGCCACTGTTGCTATGGCGATCGCCGCAGCATTTAGCCTGACGGCTTGCCAGGCACCTGCCAAAAAAGCCGAGGCACCAGCCGCTGAGACTGTAAAACCGGTTGATACCGCAGTGTTGAAACGCGACCTGGGCGATGGTCTGTACGAAATGGCCTACTCTCCAGCATCGAAAGCACTGTTTGTCGCCAGCGCACAGGCATTCAAAGATGTTAACGGCGGTATGATCTATCGTCTTGATCCTGCGACGCTTGAGACCAAGGGTGAGACACACACCGATCTGAAAAACTTTGGTACGGCGATCGATGAGCAGGGCAGCGTGTTCTACACCACCAACTCACTGGATGGCGCTATTTCCAAAGTGGACGCGCAAAGCGGTAAAGTGCTGCAGCGTTTAGTGTTCCCGGGCAAAATCAGCAAAGAAGGCTACCCAGCGGGTGCGCGTGAAGTGCTGTGGCATGGCAATGAGTTGTATGTCGGTCGAGTGGCCGATCCAGGTTATATCTCCGTGGTCGATACTAAGACCTTCAAACTGAAAACCGAGATTAAAAATGCGGGCAAATGGGTAACGGGCATTATTTACTCTCCGGTTACTGAACGTATTTATGCGGCCAACGGCTCTGGCGAGATCCTGGTGATTAATCCGCGCACCCACAAAATCGAGAAGCGCTGGACAGCCGGTGACGGTAAAGAGTATCTGTTCCTGAACATGGCAGAAGATCCATCCACTGGCCGCCTGTTTGTGACTGACGATTCTAAAGGCAAAGCCACATTGGTCTTTGACGAGCGCACCGGTAAAGTGATCAAGCGTATCGAGGGTGATTCTCTGGGTATTAAATTCGATGCGAAGCGCAATGAGATCTTCATCAGCCAGCGCGAATCGAAGAAAGTACTGCAGTTGGATGCCACCACTTACGCAGTAAAGAACAGTTGGTCATTCGAACAGAATCCCAACAGCCTGCTGATTGGACCGGATAACAATACCCTGTATGTGACCTTGAAGGCCGAGTTCAATAAAGACTCTTCAACTAAAGGCACCGATGGTATTGCGCGTATTACACTGAAATAAGATTGCGCTATGAAAAGATGCCTTCGAAAGAGGGCATTTTGCTTTTGGAAGAACGAAAAATTAACGATTGAGTTGCCCGGTCAGCCAGAATTTTTTATAGCGTGCAGGTGGTATGCCGACAAGATTATGAAAGATGCGATGGAAGTTATTGACGTTATCGTAACCCACGGCGTTAGCCACCTCAGTGACACCCAGATTGGTGCTCAATAGCAAATTTTGCGCCTCGCCAATTCGGCGACGCGTCTGATATTGTTTGGGTGAATACCCTGAATAATCTTTGAATACGTGCGCCAGATAAAATTGATTCATATTCAATGCAGCGGTGATCGAACTCAGTGCGATATCTTCTTTATAGTGATTATCAATGTAATCTTTGATGCGTTGTCCCAGTAGGGTGTTATTGCTCTCCTGCTCTTGTTTGTTTTCAATCCAGATATTGCGGCACAGTAATAGCAGCACGCTCAGTAAGTTATCGCCGATTTCGGCACTAAAGAGCCGTTTGCTGTTAACGTGTGCCCACATCTGATCAAACAACTGGCAAATTTCATCATAAAACTCACCGCTGGGCATCACGGCAGGTTGGGCGCGCGTGGTGAGAACATTGAGAGGCAAGCCATCAACCTTAAGTTGCTCAACGCCGCAACTGAAGATCAATAAATCGTCTGACGCATCAGGGCTTTCGTCATGAAGTACATTCGCGTTAAACAACATGATATCGCCTTGCTTGACGTCATAGCCTCGGCCATCGATGTTGTAGATGCCACTGCCTGAGCGTATGAACATCACTTCAAAGCGGTCATCATGCTTGTGCATGACGCGAGGAATGGCCTCTTCTTTACCTTCTGCTTTGCACATAAACGCCAGGCGCGGACGCAAACTGTTGTCGAAGCCACGGGCGGAGGGATGTTCATTGATGCAAAAGGTAATCATGGTAGCTCCTGTTGGTATAGCGCTATTCTTGCATTAGTTTTCAGCCTCGTAATCATCATTTTTGCTTTTTACTGATATTTAATCCATTGACAGGTAAGGCGTTGATGATTTTAGGAGAGTGCCAGGTGTTGATTTTTGTTTTTTAAACATTGGCTAAAATATAAATTTGATCGTCATCACACTTTTATTTTGATCAAAATACACCCACGCATTAAATACCAGGAAAGCATGATGTTGTGTTGAGCGGCATGAACTTGCAATCAATAGGGATAAGTTGAGGGCTAAAATGAAAATATCATCAATATTGCTGTATTCGAACAGGTGGAAATACAAAATTGTCGAAGCCACAGGCGATAAGTGCCATTGAATGCGTGCCATAGTCGCGAAGAAATATTTTAACAAACATGTGAAAAAATGGCTTTTTTTATTTGTCTTCATTCTTGCTATGTCAATGCATAATATTTGCAATGTGACTTTAATCACTGGTTTTTGTGATTTTTGTGAGGAATATATGATCTTTCGCACGCTGTTAAATCGTGTGGGCGAGAGCAACTGGTGTTTGGAATTCACTTTGATATAACGTTGTTGTAACGAAAAGGGGACTGACAGCGTGTTCAGCGTTGCCAGAAAAATAACAATAATGATGTTGTGCATTAAATAAATGTTCTGATTCAGGCTGCGTAAAATTCCTCAGCGACGACTGACCAAAAATACGGCTTGCAACGGTTTTACCTTACAACCAGATGGAACAGCTATGTATAATAAAACGACCCTGCAAAATCCTCAGCGCATGCGGTTAATCACCATTGTTTCGACGATTGGTGGTTTATGCTTTGGTTACGATACCGGTGTTATTTCCGGTGCGCTGATATTCATGAAGTATGACCTGAATCTGACACCTGCGCAGGAAGGTTTTATTACCTCATTCCTGTTATTCGGTGCGGCACTTGGATCGTTATTTGGCGGATATTTATCGGATAAACAGGGGAGGCGTAAAAACCTGCTATGGGTTGCAGCTATCTTTATGTTTGGCGCTTTAGGCACTGCATTCGCCTGGGATGTGCCCTCAATGATTGTGGCCCGATTTATTCTGGGCTTAGCGGTGGGCTGTGCCTCCGTTACAGTACCTATTTATATTTCCGAATTAGCGCGGGCAGATCAGCGTGAACGATTGGCGACGGTCAACGAATTAATGATCGTGACCGGGCAATTCCTGGCGTATTCCGTTAACGCTGCGATTGTAAACCTGTATCCAGAGATGCAGCACAACTGGCGCATTATGCTGGCGATTCCCGCACTGCCGGGTGCGCTTTTGTGGTTCGGGATGTTAATGATGCCTGAATCGCCACGCTTCTTTATTCGCCGTGGCGAAACGGATAAGGCCGTGAAGGTGCTGAAAACATTGCGCCTTCCGGAGGAAGTCGACCGCGAAGTGAAAGAGATTCAGCAGATCGTTAAGGCTGATCAGGTGAAGTTTAATCTGTTCGCTGAGCTAAAAAATCGCTGGGTGATTCAACTGGTTTTGATTGGTTTAATGATTGTGCTGGCCACTCGAGTGACTGGAGTCAACACCATCATGTACTACGCGCCAACCGTCCTGAAAGCAACTGGGCTCGGTGATGCGGCAGCGGTTACCGGCGCGGTGGCAAACGGCATTATCTCCGTATTGGCGACGCTGCTGGGCATGGCGTTGATTGGCAAGCATTCACGCCGAAAAATGTTTTTCACCGGTCAGGCTGGGGTAACCGTTAGCCTGGTGTTAATTGGCCTGGCGTTTAAATTCTTCTTCCACACTGAAACCGTCAACGGAGTGGATACGCTGCATGCCAATTTCGCCAACGCACCTTATGTCATTCTTGGCTTGATGTTGGTATTCCTGGTGTTTATGCAGGGTTGGATTGCGCCAGTATTCTGGCTGATGTTAGCGGAAATCTATCCATTAAGAATGCGTGGTGTCGGCATAAGCTTTGCGGTATTTGGCCTGTGGATCTTCGACTTTATGATCCAATCTATCTTCCCTTATTTGCTTAGCCATTACGGTGGCGGCATGACTTTCGGTTTCTTCGGCGCGACCAACGTCATCATGCTTATTCTGCTAGTGAAATATTTACCAGAAACGCGTGGCCTGACTCTGGAACAGATTGAAAAGAAATTTCGTTTTTAACCTGAGGATGAATAAATGATAGTCAAAATCGGCTTAATTGGTCTGGGCATGATCGGCCGGGACCATCTGAAACGTTTCCACCATGTTATTTCCGGCGCGCAAGTCACTGCTGTTTGCGATATTAACCACACAACAGCCGATGCCGTGGCGAACGAATTTGGTGCCACCGCGTTTTATGATGCAGAAGAGATGATCAATTCCGAATTGGTCGATGCAGTCTTTATCTGCTCTATTGGTCCGGTACACAAAGCGCAAATTTTGGCGGCCTTTAATGCGGGCAAGCCCGTATTCTGCGAAAAACCGCTGACACCAACGGCTGATGAATCGAAAGAAATTATTGATGCAGAGGTCAAAGCGGGTAAGCGCCTTTTACAATTGGGCTTTATGCGCCGTTTTGACCCGGGTTATCAGGCGCTGAAGCAGTCGATTGAGGGGGGCGCGTTGGGCGACATCATGTTGATTCACTGTGCTCACCGCAACCCGTCAGTGCCAGAGAGCTACACGCTCGAGATGGCGGTTAACGACTCCGCCACTCACGAAATCGACATCATTCGCTATTTGCTGAACGAAAATATCACGTCTGTGCGTGTAGACAAGCCGCGTAAGAAAACCCGCCGCGCATTGCCGCACTTGCAGGATCCGCTAATTGTGATCTTCGAAACCGAATCCGGTGTTCGTATTGACGATGAACTGTTTGTGAACTGCCACTACGGCTACGACATCCGCTGTGAAGTGATTGGTGAAAATGCCATTGCCGCCTTGACGGAGCAACAGTTCATCAGTACCCGCTCACTGAACGGCAATGCACAACACATTGCGCAATCTTGCATGGAACGTTTTGCAACGGCTTACGATCGCGAAGTTCAGCATTTTGTTGACAGCGTGCGTGATGGTCGCGAAATGAGCGGCCCTTCCTCCTGGGATGGCTACGTCGTCGCGCTGGTCTGTGATGCCGGTCTGGCTTCGCTGAAAGATGGCGAGAAACATGACGTGGTGATTCCAGAGCAGCCCGCGCTTTATCGCTAATAACCTAACTTCTCGCGAAAAGTGAGGAATGACGATGTTGAAACTGACGGAAGATGCGCTGCATTTTCAATGTTGGGCAGCGAATAAAAACCAAGCCATTGAGATAGCGGCAAAGGCGTTAGAGCAGTCCGGTTATGTAAAACCTGGCTTTATCAATGGCATGTTAGCGCGTGAAAAAAGCGTTTCTACCTATATTGGGGCGGGTATTGCTTTCCCTCATTGTGCGAAAGAGAACCTCGACCAGGTGATTAAAACCGGGTATCAGGTTTTTCAATTTCCAAATGGTGTGAGTTGGGGCGCTGGAAAGGTGGTGTTTGTCGTCGTTGCTGTTGCGGCAACTGAAAATGAACATATTCCACTGTTAGCTGATATTGCCAATTTGCTCGGCGATGAAGTGAAAACCACGTTATTAGCCAATGCAAAAACCAAACAAGAATTTATCGAACAATTTGAGAAAGCGTGATTTACGCACCAGATGAAGGATTAAACAATGAAGCTTGCATTATGTACTGACGTTCTGGCGGATTTACCTTTCGCGGCGATGCTGGATAAAGTTAAAAGCTACGGTATTGAGGGCGTAGAAATGACGGCAGGTGGATGGTCACCCTGTCCGCACGTGAAAACAGAGGAACTTCTGGCCTCGCCAGAAAAACTGGAGAAGTTCAAGCAAGAGCTGGCTGAACGAGAAATGCGCATCGTGGCGTTAAACTGCTCAGGGAACCCGTTGGCACCGGGTGAATTGGGTGAGACACACACGAAAAGTAGCTATCGCGCGGTTGAGTTGGCAGGCAAGTTGGGCGTGAAAAAGATCGTGATGATGAGTGGCCTGCCAGGTGGGGGGCCAGAAGATCGCGTGCCGAACTGGATTACCTCTACCATCTCATGGCCAGATTATATGCCGGGTGTAATCGATTATCAGTGGAATGAGGTGGCCATTCCGTGGTGGAATAAATTTGTCCAGCACGCTAAACAGCATGGCGTAGAACAAATCGCGATTGAAGAGTTCCCATGCCAATTGGTGTACAACCCCTCGACATTGCTGCGCCTGCGTCACGAGGTGGATGACATGATCGGCATGAACCTCGATCCTTCGCACCTGATTGCGATGGGTGCGGACCCGATTGCTGCTGCACGTAAGCTGGAAGGGGCAGTGTTCCACGTCCACGGCAAGGACGCGCGTATTGAGCGTGGTTTGGCCGACGTTGACGGCTTGATGGAGTATCAACCGGTGACGAACACGAAAACCCGGACCTGGAACTACGTTGCTGTCGGTTGCGGTCAGGATCTGAAGTGGTGGAAAGAGTTCTTTTCTGTATTGCGCATGACCGGTTACAACGGCGACGTCTCGCTGGAGATGGAAGACCTTACCATGAGCGTGGAGGCTGGTCTGCAGACTTCCATTGATGCGCTGAACGCAACGCTGAGTCAGTAGGTTTGTATCAAATTAAGGCCGCTGTCTCATAGAGATGGCGGTTTTTTAAGTTCGCTCTTACACTCCAATCCGGTCTCAATCGCATTTTGTTAAAGATTTACTGCGACTTACATCACTCAAAATGATTACATCACCATTTTTCCTGCCCAATCCCACTCATTTTTGATTCGAAAACATCATTACGTATGGATTTTGTTTAGGATCTATTTATTATATTAAAAACCCGTGCGTTTCTAAGGTATCTGATTAACGTTGCGTTGCGTGATTGTTAATCGGCGGGTGTTTTACGTTATATCAATCAATTAGATATTTTTTCCTCCGTTTTGCGGGGATTTTGAGCGTGTCACTAACCAGGGATACACCATGAGTACTTCGCAAGACCTGCCACTCGGCGAGGTCCAGTTGTCACGTCGGAGAGTGTTACTGTCCGGCGCTGTGATCGTGGCTGGCGGCCTGATCACCACGACGATTCCGCGTTTGGCGTTTGCAGACTCGTCGAAAAATTTCATTCCTTTCATGCAGATATCTCGTCTTCTGGTCAATCACAAACTGGATGATACGGTCGGGCAGCGCATGTTGGCGCTGTTGGAACTCGAACAGCCGGAACTCATGACAAATCTCAATCATCTGCTGGCAATTGCCAAAGCTAATAAGGCGCAGATCGTTGAGGATTTCTTCCCGGCGATTCCGGAAGGTGCTTTGCAGCAACTGGCGCACAAAATCATCTTTGGCTGGTACACCGGCTGCCTCGAACCGAAACGTTCGGCAAAAGCGTTCGCTTATGAAAAGGCGCTGACCTGGAACACCACGATGGACACCATCACGATTCCGTCTTACGGCATCAGTGGGCCAAATAACTGGCAGCGCACCAACACACCGGTTCTTCCCGTACCGAAATTCTGACCAATAAAAGAAGATAAAATATGGCAGCTCCTTCTCAGTCACCCGTGGTGATCGTTGGCACCGGCGTGGTCGGTGTGGTGATCGCTGAGCAACTGCTTGATGCCGGCATTCCGGTATTGATGCTGGAAGCCGGCCCGCGCGTTTCGCGTGCCGAAATCGTTGAAAATTATCGCAATCTACCCCTGGCGGCCAAAGGCAACCCGATTGAGTGCTACCCGTCCCGCGATTGGGCTCCGCATCCGGAACCGGCAGGGGCGGGCAAAGGGTATCTGCAATTAAGCGGCGAAGACTCTTATGCGCAAAGCTATGTGCGCTATGCGGGCGGATCGACCTGGCACTGGGCAGGAACATGTTGGCGCTTAACGCCTGCGGATATGCAATTGCATTCTCGCTACGGCGTTGGCCGTGACTGGGCGTTTGATTATGAGACGCTGGAACCTTATTACGCCCGTGCTGAATATAAACTCGGCATTTGTGGACCGGACGATCCGGCACTGCAATGGCCGCCACTGCGTTCGAAACCTTATCCGATGCCCGCGCTGCCGTTTGGACCGGGGGAAGCACGCTTTACCGAAGTGGTGCGCGAGAAGCTGGGGTTGCATAACATCCCTACCGCGCAGGCCCGTAACAGCGGCATGTCCTATGACGATCGCCCGGCATGCTGCGCCAATAACAACTGTGTGCCGGTTTGTCCGGTGGGCGCGAAGTATGATGGTGCGACGGCACTTTCCCGCCTCGAAGCCAAAGGTGCCACCATCCTTGATAACGCGGTGGTGTGGCGTATTGAAACCAATGCCGGCAACAAAATCGAAGCGGTGCACTACTACGATCAGCACAAGCAAACCCATCGCGTCAGCGGCAAGTTGTTCATCATCGCCTGTAACGGACTGGAGACGCCGAAACTGCTGCTGATGTCAGCTGACTCGCGTAATCCAAACGGCATTGCTAACAGCTCCGATCAAGTCGGCCGCAACATGATGGACCATCCACAAATCACCATGACCTTAACGCTGGATGAACCTTATTGGGCGGGCGTAGGACCAGTGGTGAATAGCGGCATTATGGAAACCTCGCAAGGCGATTTCCGTTCTGAGCATGCGGGTGCTTACTTCCGCTTCAACAACTTTGCGCGCAACCGCTTCGTCACTTTTGGCGCACTGGAGAAAGGGCTGGTGGGTAAAGCACTGGATGAAGAAATCCGCCGCATGACCGCCTGCACCGCCGATATCGTGCTGGCGCATGAGATCCTGCCTGATGCCAATAACCGCCTGACGCTGAGCGATAAAAAGGATTGGCTTGGTCTGCCGAAACCGGCCATTCACTACAATGTGGGCGACTATGTTCGCCGTTCGTACCTGAATTACTCCAAACCGATCGCTGACAAGATTGCCGAAGCGATGGGCGCGATCGATAAGAAGTTCTCGAAACAATTCAACCAGAGCAAGCACATCATGGGTGGCACCATCATGGGTAACGACCCGGCTAATTCGGTAGTGGATAATGAGTGTCGCGCTCACGATCACCGCAATCTGTTCCTGCCGGGCGGCGGGGCGATGGCAAGTACCGCCTGCGGTAACAGCACCTTGACGATGGTGGCGCTCGCCTTTAAAGCCGCTGATGCCATCGTTAAACAGGCTCTGGAGGCGTAATCATGTTGAAAATAAAACAGATCGCGCTGGTTCTGGCACTGGCGAGCGGTGCCGCTCATGCCGCTGATGATGCCTTGGTCAAAAAAGGCGAATATTTAGCGGTAGCCTCAGATTGTACTGCCTGTCATACCGCTGAACACGGTAAACCCTTCGCCGGTGGCAAAGCGATTGAATCACCGGTGGGTGAAATCATCGCCACCAACATCACGCCGTCGAAGGTCGCAGGGATTGGCAACTACAGTGAGCAGCAATTTGCTGATGCGCTGCGTAAAGGTGTGCGTGCCGATGGCGCCAATCTTTATCCGGCGATGCCTTACACCGCTTACGCCACCTTAAAGGATGAAGATGTGCATGCGCTGTACGCCTACTTCATGTCAGGCGTGCAGCCGGTGGATAACACGACGGAAGAGACCCAGCCGCCGTTCCCGTTGAATCTGCGGTTTTCGATGATGATCTGGAACGCGCTGTTCCTGAAAGCTCCGGGTTACACAGCGGATGCGTCACACT
>NZ_DAMDQC010000082.1:0-18383 GCF_032082325.1 Pantoea sp. CTOTU50773
TGCTGTCTAACGGCCACGGCTCAATGCTGATCTATAGCCTGCTGCACCTCACCGGTTACGACCTGCCGATGAGCGAGCTGCAGAACTTCCGTCAGCTGCACTCTAAAACTCCAGGCCACCCAGAATACGGTTATACCGCTGGCGTTGAAACCACTACCGGTCCACTGGGCCAGGGTATCGCTAACGCAGTCGGCTTCGCCATCGCTGAGCGCACTTTAGCGGCACAGTTCAACCGCCCAGGCCATGACATCGTTGACCACAACACCTACGTGTTCATGGGCGACGGCTGCATGATGGAAGGCATCTCACACGAAGTGTGCTCAATCGCCGGTACCCTGAAACTGGGTAAACTGGTTGCCTTCTATGATGACAACGGCATCTCTATCGATGGTCACGTTGATGGCTGGTTCACTGACGATACCGCCGCTCGCTTCGAAGCTTACGGCTGGCACGTAGTGCGTGGCGTAGACGGTCACGATGCTGACGCCATCAAGAAAGCAGTAGAAGAAGCCAAAGCGGTTTCAGACAAACCTTCACTGCTGATGTGCAAAACCATCATCGGTTTCGGTTCTCCGAACAAAGCCGGTACCCACGATTCACACGGCGCACCGCTGGGCGACGACGAAATCGCACTGACCCGTAAGCAACTGGGCTGGAACCACGCGCCGTTTGAAATTCCTTCAGACATCTACGCGCAGTGGGATGCGAAAGAAGCTGGTCAGGCGAAAGAGTCCGCATGGGATCAGAAGTTTGCTGCTTATGCTGCTGCTCATCCTGAACTGGCTGCTGAGTTCACGCGTCGTACCAACAACGAGCTGCCAGCTAACTGGGAAACTGAGTCGCAGAAGTTCATTGAACAGCTGCAGGCTAACCCAGCTAAAATCGCCAGCCGTAAAGCTTCCCAGAACGCGATTGAAGCCTTCGGTAAGATCCTGCCGGAATATATGGGTGGATCGGCTGACCTGGCGCCAAGCAACCTGACTATGTGGTCTGGTTCTAAGCCAATCAACGAAGATGCAGCCGGTAACTACATCCATTATGGTGTGCGCGAATTCGGTATGACCGCGATCGCCAACGGTATCGCGCTGCACGGTGGTTTCCTGCCGTACACCGCAACCTTCCTGATGTTCGTAGAATACGCGCGTAACGCGGCACGTATGGCTGCACTGATGAAGATTCGTCAGATCATGGTTTATACCCATGACTCAATCGGTCTGGGTGAAGATGGTCCAACGCACCAGCCGGTTGAGCAGATGGCCAGCCTGCGCGTAACACCAAACATGAGCCTGTGGCGTCCATGTGACCAGGTTGAGTCTGCGGTTGCCTGGAAATACGCTATCGAGCGCGTAGACGGCCCATCAGCCCTGATCTTCTCTCGTCAGAACCTGGCGCAGCAGGATCGTACCGCTGAGCAGCTGGCAAACGTGGCACGCGGTGGTTATGTGCTGAAAGACAGCGAAGGTACGCCAGAGCTGATTCTGATCGCTACCGGTTCAGAAGTGGAACTGGCCGTTGCCGCTTATGACAAGCTGACCAGCGAAGGCCGCAAAGTGCGCGTGGTCTCTATGCCTTCAACCGACGCTTTCGACAAGCAGGACGCGGCTTACCGTGAATCTGTACTGCCGAAAGCAGTTGCTGCACGTGTGGCTATCGAAGCGGGTATCGCCGATTACTGGTTCAAATACACCGGCCTGAATGGCGCTATCGTCGGTATGACCACCTTCGGTGAGTCTGCTCCGGCAGAGCTGCTGTTCAAAGAGTTCGGCTTCACCGTTGAGAACGTGGTGAACATCGCAAAATCTATTCTGTAATCAGCGGTCGCCATCAAGGGCGGCCCGACAGGTTAGATGATCGCTAACGAAGGTGCGCTTTATGCGCACCTTTTTTCATTTCAGAACCCGCCTTCAACCTGAAACGCTTCAATTATTCCTGCAGTAATAATTTTTACATGCGAAATATGTGACGTAGATCCAATAATCAGCAGCGCAATTGATCGCAATCATTCCTGTTATTCCGCGCATGCTTTATTCTAGCTGAACCGTTTCAGTTGCAATTGAGCGGCATCATTTTGCAACGTTAAGCGGGCAATAATTCCCTGTACAAAACGCAGCGAAACGCTCAAGGTATTTGGCACGTTTTTTTGGCTGTTGTTGCAGGAAGTGAGATGACCGTTCGCATAGCAATTAATGGTTTTGGTCGTATCGGACGCAATGTGCTGCGTGCGTTGTATGAAACCGGCCGCCGCGCTGAAATTACCGTGGTGGCGATCAACGAACTGGCTGAAGCCACCGGCATGGCGCATTTGCTGAAGTATGACACCAGCCATGGCCGCTTTGCCTGGGATGTGCGCCAGGAGCGCGATCAGCTGTTCGTGGGCGACGACACCATCCGCATTCTGCACCTGGCCGATATCGATGCACTGCCATGGCAGGAACTGAACGTCGATATCGTATTGGATTGCACCGGCGTGTACGGCAGCCGCGCAGATGGCGAAGCGCATCTGCAAGCGGGCGCGAAGAAGGTGTTGTTCTCGCATCCGGGCGGTAACGATTTAGATGCCACCGTGGTGTTCGGCGTAAACGAACAGGCTCTTAAACAAACTGACCGCATTGTCTCCAACGCATCCTGCACCACCAACTGCATTATTCCGGTGATCAAGTTGCTGGATGACGCCTTCGGTATTGAATCGGGCACCGTGACCACGATTCACTCGGCGATGCACGACCAACAGGTGATTGACGCCTATCACAGCGATCTGCGTCGTACCCGTGCCGCCAGCCAATCGATCATTCCGGTGGATACGCGTCTTGCTGCTGGCATTACCCGTATTTTTCCGAAATTTAACGATCGCTTTGAAGCCATCGCTGTGCGCGTGCCCACGATCAACGTGACAGCCATTGATTTGAGCGTTTCGGTACGCGAAGCCGTGAAGGCGTGTGAGGTCAATGCGTTGCTGCAAAACGCGTCAGAAGGGGCGTTTCGTGGTATAGTTGACTATACGGAATTACCGTTAGTCTCAGTAGATTTTAACCATGATCCGCACAGTGCCATAGTCGATGGCACGCAAACGCGGGTCAGTGGTCATCACCTGATCAAGACCTTGGTTTGGTGTGACAACGAATGGGGCTTTGCTAACCGCATGATCGACACCACGTTAGCAATGGCCGCAAGCGGTTTCAGGTAAGACGCGGACTGCGTCTGGCAAAACTTATGAGAATCAACGAGAGGGTTCACCATGTCTGTAATTAAGATGACCGATCTGGATCTTGCTGGTAAACGCGTTCTGATCCGTGCCGATCTCAACGTGCCAGTGAAAGAAGGGAAAGTGACGTCAGATGCACGTATCCGTGCTTCTCTGCCTACCATCGAAGCGGCGTTGAAACAGGGCGCGAAAGTGATGGTTACCTCTCACCTGGGTCGTCCGACCGAAGGTGAATACAACGAAGAGTTCTCGCTCCTGCCGGTTGTTAACTACCTGAAAGACAAACTGAACGGCACTAACGTGACCCTGGCGAAAGACTACCTCGACGGCGTTGAAGTCGGCGCGGGTGAACTGGTGGTTCTGGAAAACGTGCGCTTTAACAAAGGCGAGAAGAAAGACGAAGAGACGCTTTCGAAGAAATATGCCGCCCTGTGCGACGTGTTCGTGATGGATGCCTTCGGTACTGCGCACCGTGCGCAGGCTTCAACCCACGGTGTGGGCAAGTTCGCCCCTATCGCTTGTGCTGGCCCGCTGCTCTCTGCTGAGCTGGAAGCGCTGGGTAAAGTCATGAGCAACCCACAGCGTCCGCTGGTGGCGGTTGTTGGTGGTTCTAAAGTATCGACCAAATTCGACGTGCTGCAGTCTCTGGTGAAAATCGCTGACACCGTGATCGTTGGTGGCGGTATCGCTAACACCTTCGTGGCTATCGACAACAACGTCGGTAAATCACTGTACGAACCAGACTTCGTTGAAGCGGCGAAAAAGCTGCGTGACGAGCACGGTATTCCGGTTCCAACCGACTCACGCGTCGGAACGGAATTCTCTGAAACTGCCCCGGCAACCGTGAAAAAGGTTTCCGAAGTGGCGGATAACGAAGAGATTATGGACTTCGGTGACGAAACCGCACAGGCGATGGCAAAACTGCTGAAAGAGGCAAAAACCATCCTGTGGAACGGTCCGGTTGGCGTGTTCGAATTCCCGAACTTCCGCAAAGGCACCGAAATCGTGGCGAACGCGATTGCAGACAGCGACGCGTTCTCTGTAGCGGGCGGCGGCGATACCCTGGCAGCGATTGATCTGTTCGGTATCGAAGACAAGATCTCCTACATCTCTACCGGCGGTGGCGCATTCCTCGAGTTCGTGGAAGGTAAAAAACTGCCCGCTGTAGCAATGCTGGAAGAGCGCGCTAAGCAGTAATTTTTGGGGGCGGCGCTTCGGCGCCGTCTGAAGGCTTGCCCATCCTGGGCAAAAAATCGACGTCCCTTTGTGGGATGAACGGTAACGAAACAGGACACAACCATGTCTAAAATTTTTGATTTCGTAAAACCCGGCGTTGTCACTGGTGATGACGTTCAGAAAGTTTTCCAAGTAGCGAAAGAAAACAAATTCGCTCTGCCTGCAGTTAACTGCGTCGGCACGGACTCCATCAACGCGGTACTGGAAGCTGCGGCCAAAGTTAAAGCGCCGGTCATCGTTCAGTTCTCCAATGGTGGTGCTGCCTTCATCGCCGGTAAAGGTTTCAAAACCGACAAGCCACAGGGCGCAGCAATCTTCGGCGCTATCGCCGGTGCGCACCATGTGCATCTGATGGCTGAACAGTACGGCGTGCCAGTCATTCTGCACACCGACCACTGTGCTAAGAAACTGCTGCCATGGATCGACGGTCTGCTGGATGCCGGTGAAGAGCACTTCAAGAAAACCGGTAAGCCACTGTTCTCTTCTCACATGATTGACCTGTCAGAAGAATCACTGGAAGAGAACATCGAGATTTCTTCTAAATATCTGGCGCGCATGGCGAAAATCGACATGACTCTGGAAATCGAACTGGGTTGCACCGGTGGCGAAGAAGACGGCGTGGACAACAGCCACATGGACGCTTCTGCCCTGTACACTCAGCCAGAAGACGTTGATTACGCTTACACCGAGCTGAGCAAAATCAGCCCGCGTTTCACCATCGCCGCTTCATTCGGTAACGTGCACGGCGTGTACAAGCCAGGCAACGTGAAACTGACTCCAACCATCCTGCGTGATTCTCAGGAATACGTGACCAAGAAACACAATCTGCCGCACAACGCGCTGGATTTCGTGTTCCACGGAGGTTCAGGTTCTTCTGCTGCAGAAATCGAAGAGTCAATTGGTTACGGCGTAATCAAAATGAACATCGATACCGACACCCAATGGGCGACCTGGGACGGCATCCTGCAGTACTACAAAAAGAACGAAGACTATCTGCAAGGCCAGCTGGGTAACCCAAATGGCGTGGATAGCCCGAACAAGAAATATTACGACCCACGCGTATGGCTGCGCTCTGCACAGGCTTCAATGGTTGTGCGTTTAGAGCAGGCTTTCAAAGAGCTGAACGCTGTCGACGTGCTGTAATTTTTCCTTACAGTACAAAAAAGGCCCGAAAGGGCCTTTTTTTATGCATTCGATTCGGAATAATGAGTAAATTCAGCCCATCTTTGGCGCTTCATGCCATTTTTGTTTACCCTTGTACACGGGAGTGCCGGAGCTGATCTGGCCGTTTTTGCATTTTCCTGCGGGAAACTCAACAACAGGGCTAACAAATGGAAGACTTAAATGTCGTCGATGGCATTAATAGTGCCGGCGGCTGGCTGGTACGTAATCAGGCACTGATCCTGAGCTATGCGGTGAATATCGTTGCGGCGATCATCACCATCATTATTGGTATGTTCATTGCGCGTATCGTTTCAAATACGATTAATCGCGTGCTGCAGGCGCGTCATATCGACGCTACCGTTGCAGACTTCCTCTCTGCCCTGGTGCGCTACGGCATTATCGCTTTCACCTTAATTGCGGCGCTGGGTCGCGTGGGCGTGCAAACCGCCTCGGTGATTGCCGTACTGGGCGCCGCTGGCTTGGCCGTGGGTCTGGCACTGCAAGGTTCTCTGTCCAACCTTGCAGCGGGCGTGCTGCTGGTGACCTTCCGTCCGTTCAAAACCGGTGAGTTCGTTGATTTGGGCGTGATGGGTACCGTGCAAAACGTGCAGATTTTCTCTACCACGCTGAAAACCGTGGATGGCAAAATCGTGGTGATCCCGAACGGTAAAATCATCGCCGCCAACATCGTTAACTTCTCGCGTGAGCCGATTCGTCGTAACGAGTTTATTATCGGCGTGGCCTATGATGCGGACGTTGATCAGGTGATCGAGCTATTACGTGAAGTCGTCGAAGCCGATGAGCGTGTGCTGAAAGAGATGGGGATTCAGATCGGACTGAACGAACTGGCCGCCTCTTCACTGAACTTTGTGGTGCGCTGCTGGAGCAAAAGCGGTGACCTGCAAAACGTGTACTGGGATCTGCTGAAGAACTTCAAACGTGCACTGGACGCGAAGGGTATTGGCATTCCGTATCCGCAGATGGATGTGCATCTGCACCAGGTTAAAAGTGAGCAGCAAGCTGCACAAGCCGAGTAATCACTCAGTAGCCTTGTGTTTTGAACGGTAAACTGCACAACATCGTATAAAGGTCGTCATTTATGGCGACCTTATTATTTTCTCTAATGCCTGATTAAATCTTTCAATTTCCACTAATATCCTCGCGTCACTATACTGCATCGCATTACCTCGTTATTCAGGACTATCAACGTGTTATCTGTTTATTTACAAGGGCTTGCTCTTGGGGCTGTACTCATTCTGCCATTGGGCCCGCAAAACGCATTCGTGATGAACCAGGGCATTAAACGCCACTACCATTTGATGACTGCAGGATTGTGCACCCTGAGCGATATCGTACTGATTTGCGGCGGCATCTTCGGCGGCAGTGCGCTGCTAAATCAATCCCCCATTATGCTGATGCTAATTACCTGGGCCGGCGTGGCGTTTCTGCTGTGGTACGGCTGGGGCGCACTGCGCAGCGCGTGGCAGGGCGATGTGACGCTGGCCGATGATGCAGTGATGAAGCAAGGCCGCTGGCGCATTATTGCTACCATCGTGGCGGTGACGTGGCTCAATCCGCATGTCTACCTCGATACTTTCGTGGTGCTCGGTAGCCTGGGCAGTCAGCTGCCTTCTACCGCCGCACGCCAGTGGTTCGCGTTGGGCACGGTGAGCGCATCGATTATCTGGTTTTTTGGTTTGGCATTGTTGGCAGCGTGGCTGTCGCCACGACTGCGCACCGTGCGTGCTCAGCGCATCATCAATCTGCTGGTGGGCGGCGTGATGTGGTTTATCGCCATCCAGTTAGCGCGTCAGGGCATTGCCGCGTTCTGATGCAGATGTAAACCGTACAGTGCGGGTAGCGCGCCCGCACTGGCGATCAGCTCTAAGCGTATCTGCCGGAAACTGACATCCTGCGGCACAGCGTGGTGGCACAGCGAGTGATGATTCTCCCGCACTTCTACCAGTAACATCTCATCCAGCCATAACCGATAATGCGTGGTGCAGTGCGGTGTCACTGCCTGCGCATGACCCATCTGCACCGTCTCCATCGCATGGTCGAAGTCGTTATCAAACAGCAGGGTGATTTGGCGTGCGTGTTGCTGTAGTTCCCATCGCCAGGTGGCAGCTGGCTGGGCATCATCCAGTGCTGGCACCCAACAGTTGGTGTGCTGTTCCGGGCGCAATTTGCCGTTGAGTAAATAATCGCGATGCCAGAGTTTTAACGGCGTCTCCAGCGCGAACGCCAGCAGCACCTGATGTGGCGCACGGCGCGGCAGCCAGAAATCAAACTCGTCCACGCCGTAATCGCCGTCATTGATCTGCCTTGTGCGTTTGGCGACGCGCGGATTGAGGCTGTTGAACACCATCATCACGCCTGGCAAGCGCTGGCGGGTAAGTGCCACTTCAATCTCTGGCTGCTCTTCGAAGGCGATAAACAAATAACGATCGACATCCGCACGGTAATCAAAACTCAGGCGGTAGCTGCCCTGATCGTTAACCGTGATTGTCTGGTTGGCGATGTGCTGATCGCCGCAGGTGTTGGCCGGATTGTCACTGCTGAGCAGCGAAACCTGCAGTTTTTGCGTCTGTTTGGCACGAAGCTGCACGAATATTGCCGGTAAGCGCTCACCGGCTTTCAGTGGCAGCAGCAACGCACAGCGCGATTGCAACGACTGCCAACCGCCATCGGCGGGCAGGGCGCTGAGTTGCAGGGTGCTGCTGACCTCGATCTGCGCATCGCTGACCGGGTTCGCAAGCTGCTGGCGTGGGATGTATGCCCCTTCGCGCAGCAGGCGTTGCTGCAGCTGCGTTACGTGAGCAGGCTGGGCTAACTGTGCTGGCGTGAGTTGCTGCTGCTGACAGATTGCCGCCGCACGTCCCACCACTTCACCCAGTACGCCGCAGGTGCACATCACGCGCGCGCTGCCAAAGGCCACGTGGGTGGCTGAAATTAAGCGACCGGTGAGCAGCAGATTATCCAGCGACTGGCTGTATAGCGCACGGAATGGAATGGTATAGGTGCCTTTGCTGTGAAACTGGCGACAGCCATCGTGTTCGCTGTAGACGCCATCGGCCGGATGCAGGTCAATCGACCAGCCGCCGTAGGCGACGGCGTCGTAGTGATCGCGCTGTTCGATGATGTCCTGCTGGCAGAGCAGGGTGTCGCCAAGGAAGCGACGACTCTCGCGTTTGCCGGGAATTAATCCTACCCACTCAATGGTCAGGTTATCGGCATCCGGGAACTCGCCGGAGTTTTTAATGTAATCCCAAACGCCCCAGACGATTTTCCACAGCTCCCATTTGATGGTTTCGCTTTCGTGCACCGTATCGAGCCGTCCGCCCCATTCCAGCCACCACAAATCACAGCCGTTAAGATCGGAGGTCAGGCGTTTGTAACGCGGAATGGCGGTAATCTCTTTAAGCGCAAAAGAGGGCGGGACAAAGCGAACCGGCTGCGAAGTACGTTTGGTGTAGAAGTAGATTGAGTGGCCGAGTTTGTGGCCAAAATGTTCGCCTGGCGCCATCTTTTCGCCAAACTCTTCAACGGTTTCCGCACCCACGCGATGCGCTGCGCCCGCCAGATATCCCAGCACGCCATCGCCGCTGGCATCAATAAACTGGCTGGCCTTAACGTGATAGCGGGTCTGATTGATGGCGTTGAAGGCCTGCACCGATTGCAAATGACGGTCTGATTTCTCGATATCGGTGACCACGGTATTGAGCAACAGGGTTAATCCGGGCTGCGACTGCACCAAATCCAGCAGCACCATATCGAACAGCACCGGATTGCCCTCTTTGTTGCGCCACAGGTTTTCCTCCATGATCTCGCCCATGATGCCGCCTTCGCGCGCCCAGCGGTTGTTGTTGCCCATATGCGATGTCGCCCCGTTGGCCCACAAGCGCACTTCACTCGATGCGTTGCCACCCAGCACCGGGCGATCCTGAACCAACACCACCTGTAATCCGTCACGCGCGGCGGCCAGTGCGGCACACACGCCCGCGAGCCCACCGCCCGCCACCAACAAATCGGCCTGTAATTTTTGCTCTGGAAAGTGACGCGCATTTTGCGAAGAGAAAGTCTGCATCATTTGCTTCCTGTCATGCTGAAGCTAAGATTGGTGTTTTGAGCGCCACAGGGTGAACTATGTCTTCTCAACCCAACCAAAGCCTGATTGATGGGATTCGCTGCTTGCAGTATTTGGTTTCCAGCGATAAAGCCGTGGGCTGCCGTGAACTGGCGCGACAGATGGACATGAACAGCACACGCGTTAACCGCCTGCTGATGACCATGGCCTCGATTGGCCTGACGATTCAGGACGAACATCGCCGCTATTTGCCCGGCCCGGGGATTCATGCTCTGGCGGCGCAGGCGATTCGCGGCTCCTCGCTGTTTGCCCAGGCGCTGCCGCAACTGGAAGCACACGCGCCACGCGACATCGTGGTGGCGCTGGGCGTGTTGTGGGAGGACCAGGTGATTTACATCTGGCACTCCGAACCGGGTGAGCGCACCAGTGCCAGCCAGGCGCTGGCCGGTTTCCGCATGCTGCCGGCGTGGCAGTCGGTGATTGGTGTGTCGCTGCTGGCGACAGAGAGTGATGAGCAGTTGCGTCCACGATTTACCGACGAACAGTGGGCGCAGATGGCGCCGTTGCTGGCGCGCAAGCGTGATGCAAACCACTTGATCTGGCACCGTGATGACGGCGAAATCAGCATGGCGCAGCCAATCAATAACAACCGCGCAGCGCTGGCGTTTGCCAAAATCTGGCAGGCAGACGATGCGCATCTGCAGCAGCGGGTGACGCAGTTGCAGTCGCTGGCGAAAGTGCTGATCAGTGCGCGCTGACATGCTCGATTTTCCCGACCACGAACAGATAGCTGCAAATGCCTATCGCGGCCAGCACGGCAATAAAGCCGAGTGCTGGCGCGAAATTGTCGCCATCGATCAACGCGCCAATGGCAATCGGCACCACAATAGCGGAAAGCGCACCGGTGAAATTGAATACGCCGCCCGCTAAGCCAATCAGATGGCGAGGTGCCAGTGCGGTGACAAACACCCAGGTGATGGTCGCGAGGCCGTTGCCAAAAAACGCCAGCGACATAAACAGCACGATGAGCGTGGCGTCGTCGGTGTAATTGGCGCCAAGAATAAACAGCGTCAGGAACAGGCCAAGGATCACCGGCAATTTACGCGCCACGCTGGGCGACACGCCTCGGCGTATCATGCGATCCGAAGCGAAACCTGCCAGCAGTACGCCACAGAAAGCGGCGAAGTAGGGAACGGAAGCCACATAGCCGCTTTTAATGAAGCCCATATGGCGATACTCCACCAGATAGGTCGGGAACCAGGTGAGGAAGAACCAAAAGGTGGCGGAGATGGTGAACTGGCCGATATAGATACCCACCAGTTTGCGGCTGCGGAACATTTGTGCCAGATCGGCCCAGCGGGCCTTCGGCTGCAGCGTGTGCTGACGGCTCTCGAGTAAGGCACCGTTGCTGCGCAGGTAGTTTAATTCGGCTTCTGACACGCCTTTATGCTCATGTGGCTCACGGTAAAGCAGATACCACACCAGCGCCCAGATCATCCCGGCCACACCGGTGATCAGAAACAGTCCGCGCCAGCCAAAGGCATCCTGCACGTGAAACAGAAGTGGCGTCATGCAGGCGAGTCCAACGAACTGGGCCGAGGAGTAAATGCCGATGGCGCTGGCACGCTCCTGTTCCGGGAACCAGCTGGATATTACGCGGTTATTCGAAGGCATCACCGGCGCTTCAAAAGCACCAACGCCCAGACGTAGTCCGAAGAGCGCACCGAAGCTGTTGGCGAGCGCATGCAGAGCGGTGATCAATGACCAGGCAAACAGTCCTACGCCATACACCAGTCGCGCGCCGAGACGATCGATAAGAAAGCCTCCGGGGATCTGCAGCGCCGCATAGATCCAGCCAAATGCCGAGAAGATCAACCCCATCTCCATCGGCGTAAAGCGCAGTTCGCCGGCCATTTGCGTGGCGGCCACGGAGAGATTGGTGCGATCCATGTAGTTGATGATGATGTTGATAAACACCAGGCCTAACATCAGGAATCGGGTACGTCCGGCGCGAACGGCAACGGCGCTGTGGCTAAGGGGCTGTTCTGTCATAATACAACTCTCCCGGAGGCTAGAATTGTTTCTTTAATAGAAACACCAAGGCGAACTTTCCGCGAATCTGTCAGCATAGTTTTGCGATCGCGGATACGTTAAAAACGCCGTTATCCGAACTTTTTGGTGATTTCAAACTCAGACCATCACGCATAGTAATGTGTTTTAGGTTTAGCCATAGTGGCGACCTGTAAATTGAACCTTCAAGGAGGACTTTCGTGAAACTGAAAGCACTGGCGCTGGCCGCCGTTATGAGCACGGGCGTAATGTCAGCGATGGTACAAGCGGGTGAAGTCCCGAATGGCCCGCATGTTGTGACCTCAGGTCAGGCAAGCGTTGATGCCCGTCCGGATATCGCGACACTCTCCATCGTGGTGAATGTTTCTTCGAAAGATGCGGCAGATGCGAAAAAACAAGCTGATGACCGCGTGGCGCAATATTTCGATTTCCTGCAAAAGAGCGGTATCGAAAAGAAAGATATTGATGCGGCAAACCTGAGCACGCAACCCGAGTATGACTACACCAAAGAAGGGAAGTCCGTACTGAAAGGTTATCGTGCGGTGCGTCAGGTGCAGGTGACCTTACGTCAGCTGGATAAACTGAATGAGTTGCTGGACGGCGCGCTGAAATCCGGCCTGAATGAAATCCGTTCAGTAGAGCTGGGCGTGGCGAATGCTGATGCCTATAAAGATCAGGCACGCAAAGCGGCGATTGCTAACGCCACTCAGCAGGCCGGTGCGCTGGCAGAAGGCTTTAATGCGAAATTAGGCCCGGTATACAGCATCCGCTATCACGTGGCGAACTATCAGCCAATGCCAATGGCGCGCATGTACAAAGCGGCTGCTGCCCCTGCGGATACCACCGCGCAGCAGACCTATGAGCAGCAGAGCATTCACTTTGACGATCAGGTGGATGTGGTGTTCGAGATTAAGCCAAATACAGCTCAGTAATCTGATGTGTTGAATCATAGCGGCGTGATTTATGGCGCTGAACGGCAGCAATACTGCTGTTCATTCATGCGATAAACCGCGCCGCTATGCTCATCGGTAATTGGGATTAGGCTGTCGCCGTATCCTGACGCAATACGCGATGACCGTGTGCAATCAATGCATCCGTCACGCTGCGCATTAAGCGGCTCTCTGGCGCGAAGCGGTGCCAGTAAAGCATGCGACGCTGATAAAGACCCGGCGTCAAATCCACCAAATCCCCTTGTGCCAGTTCACGCTCAATCTGTAAGTGCGGAATCATACAGCACACCGAACCCTGACGCGCCAGCTGCACGAAGGCTTCCGACGAGTTAACGATGTGGCACGGTACGCTACCCGGGGACAGATCAAAGTTCTGCTGTAAAAACGCCTGATGCATATCATCGAGATGGTCAAACGCCACCGCAGGGGCTTTCAACAAAGCCGAACGCGTGACGCCATTCGGGAAGTAGCGCGCAGCAAAATCCGGCGAGGCGCAGAACAGATAATCCAGTGCACCCAATTGATCCACCAGACAGCTTGGCAGCGGCTGCGGTTGAATACTGACAGCACCAACCACTTCACCACGACGCAGGCGTTCCTGAGTACGGGTTTCATCTTCGACCTGCAGATTCAGGCGCACCGGTGAATCGGCCAGCACATCTTTCAGCGCAGGCAGCAGCCAGGTCGCCAGACTGTCGGCGTTGACCGCCAGTGACAGCAGCAATGGCGTGGTGCCGCCGTTGTCATCACCCAGCCACTCTTCTTCCAGCAACTCGACTTGATGTAACAGTGCCAGCAGTTTTTGTCCTTGCTCGGTCGGACGCGGCGGCACGGTACGCACCAGCAGCGGCTGACCAAATAAATTTTCCAGCTGTTTAATGCGCTGTGACACCGCAGACTGCGTGATGCAGAGTTTTTGGGCCGCACGCTCAAAACCGCGCTCGCGAATCACAGCATCCAGCGCCTGAAGCGTTCGATAATCCGGGCGTTTCATTGTTGTTCTCTCTCGTTCAGGATGGAAAGTACTATGCCACAAAACTGTCATATTGTGCTGCGGCGCTTTTTTGCGGGCTGGCTTCCAAAGGCTTAAATCGATGCGTTAACAGCCGCGCATTTTCACGACGCCTTGTTTTATACTACGCGCACTTCGATGTCGCACAGGTTTTAAACATACCATGACCCAGGATGAACTGAAAAAAGCGGTTGGTTGGGCAGCACTGCAGTACGTGCAACCCGGCACCATTGTTGGCGTTGGCACCGGTTCAACAGCGGCGCATTTTATTGATGCGCTTGGCACCATGAAAGATCAGATTGAAGGCGCGGTCTCCAGTTCGGAAGCCTCGACGGAAAAACTCAAAGCCCTGGGGATTCCGGTTTTTGATTTGAATAATGTGGATGAGCTGTCGGTGTACGTTGATGGCGCCGACGAAATCAATCCACAGATGCAGATGATCAAAGGCGGCGGCGCAGCGCTGACGCGTGAGAAAATTGTCGCAGCGGTGGCGAAGAAGTTCATCTGCATTGCGGATGCCTCCAAAGAGGTGGATATCCTGGGTAACTTCCCGCTGCCGGTGGAAGTGATTCCGATGGCGCGTGCATTTGTCGCGCGTGAACTGGTGAAGCTGGGGGGCCAGCCGGAGTATCGTCAGAACGTGGTGACCGACAACGGCAACATTATTCTCGACGTGCATAATCTGCGTATTCTCGACCCGATTGCATTGGAAAAAACCATCAATGCACTGCCGGGCGTGGTTACCGTGGGCTTGTTTGCTGCGCGTGGTGCTGATGTGGCGTTGATCGGCACCGCAGAGGGTGTGAAAACCATCACTTATTGATCTGATAGCGTATTCACCGGCGCGAGTGCTGCGCCGGTTATTTCCATCTGCAAAACATCTTTTCTTGCTGGGGTGAAATTTGGTGACTTATGTCACAAAAGATTCATCAACAGCAGGTTCGTACTTCGGCGCACTCGCATCCCACGATTTTGTACGGCTTTGTGCTGCCTCAACGTGGGCGCGTGCTGGCGGTCAGGCAATCGTTTGTATTGCCGCGCTCGAAATTTTTGATATTTTGGCAGAAGGCTACCTTATGGTAGTCCTCGTTGAATTCTGAATAGGGTCGGGAAATGGCAAAGGTATCACTGGAAAAAGACAAGATTAAGTTCCTGCTGGTGGAAGGCGTTCACCAGAGTGCACTGGATAATCTGCGTGCTGCAGGTTACACCAACATCGAATTCCACAAAGGGGCACTGGATGCGGAGTCGCTGAAGTCCTCCATCCGCGATGCGCACTTCATTGGTATCCGTTCCCGTACCCAACTGACTGAAGAGATCTTTGCGGCGGCTGAGAAGCTGGTCGCAGTGGGCTGTTTCTGTATCGGTACTAACCAGGTTGACCTGAATGCGGCCGCAAAACGCGGTGTGCCGGTCTTCAATGCGCCATTCTCTAACACCCGTTCAGTGGCTGAGCTGGTGATTGGTGAAATGCTGCTGATGCTGCGCGGGATCCCTGAAGCGAACGCCAAAGCTCACCGTGGTATCTGGAACAAAGTGGCTAACGGCTCGTTCGAAGCGCGCGGTAAGAAACTGGGCATCATTGGTTACGGCCATATCGGCATGCAGCTGGGCGTGCTGGCAGAAGGTCTTGGCATGCACGTGTTCTTCTACGATATCGAAACCAAACTGCCGCTGGGTAATGCGACTCAGGTTCGCCACCTGTCCGATTTGCTGAATATGAGCGACGTGGTCAGCCTGCACGTACCAGAAAATGCTTCAACGCAAAACATGATTGGCGCAGAAGAGCTGGCGCTGATGAAGCCGGGTGCACTGCTGATCAACGCCGCACGCGGCACCGTGATTGATATCCCAGCCCTGTGCAATGCGCTGGCTAACAAGCATCTGTCCGGTGCGGCCATCGACGTCTTCCCGGTTGAGCCGGCGACCAACAGCGATCCCTTCAACTCACCGCTGTGCGAGTTTGATAACGTGATCCTGACGCCACATATCGGGGGTTCTACTCAGGAAGCGCAGGAGAACATCGGTCTGGAAGTCTCGGGCAAGCTGGCTAAGTACTCTGACAACGGTTCTACGCTGTCTGCGGTTAACTTCCCGGAAGTGTCTCTGCCGATGCACGCTGCCAGCGCCAGCCGCTTGCTGCACATCCATGAGAACCGTCCTGGCGTGCTGACCGCGATTAACCAGATCTTTGCCGAGCAGGGCATCAACATCGCCGCTCAGTATCTGCAAACTTCTCCGGTGATGGGTTATGTGGTTATCGATATTGATGCAGAAGAAGATGTGGCGGAAAAAGCGCTGCAGCTGATGAAAGCGATTCCGGGCACCATTCGCGCCCGTCTGCTGTACTGATGATTCAGGGCACCGAGTGTGCCCGTTCATCTTGCTGATTGCTCAGGGCGCCACATCGTTTGGCGCCCTTTGTTTTATCGTTCGGCGCTATCCCATTGCCACAGCTTTGACGGCGTCAAAATAGCAGGCAAGGGGACATCCCATGCCGCGACTGGCAATGCCTCAACACGCTGGCAATCGTGCGCAATGCCCATCGGTAAAAAGCCATGCTGCTGCCAGTGCTGCAGGGTGCGATCGTAAAAACCTCCCCCCATGCCCAATCGCTGACCCTGGTGGTCAAATGCCACTAACGGCACCAGCATCACATCCAACTGATCGAGTGTGGCCATCTGCGTGATATCCAGCGGCGGTTCCGGGATGCGCAATTTGTTCGGGGTCAGTGAGGTCTCAGGTGTATAACGCAGGAACAGCAGATGGCCGGGAGCGAAAGGATGCAGTACCGGCAAATAAACCTGCTTTTTCTGCTGCCACAGCTTGGCAATCAGCGGGCGGGTGTTGATTTCGCCATCGACAGATAAAAACAGCGCGATGCGTTGAGCATTAGCGATAGGCGCAAAGTTGATAGCGTGCTCGGCGAGCAGATCGGCAGCTTGTTCCTGCTGTTCAGGCGTAAGGTTGCGACGCAGATGGCGCACATGCTGACGAATGTCCTGGCGATCAAGTAGGGAAGGTGCGGTCATGATGCCCCCCGGCAGAGTCGGCTATTTGGCCAACTATATCATGCGAAGCGGGAGATTCGCGTCATACTTCAGGTACAGGGGGTTAACTGCGCTCATGCACCCCAATCACTCAATTTGTTAAGCTGATTGGGATTCATTTGCTTGCCGCCTTGCTGAAACATGAGTCTCTGGCGAAGGGGACAAAAGAGGAGATCTCCGAGATGCCGCCGCAGGCTGTAACCCTTGAACCCTTGGTTCAAGGTGAATATGCCGTCGCAACCATCAGGCTTCTCGGACGGACCGAGCATGCTCACAGGTTACGGAGCGTCACATTCTGTTGGTATGAAATATCGGCTCAGGGGACTGGCCCGCTTGCAAACATCTCAGAGAAAATTGACTTCACCGTCACTCTAACACGAGTACCATGAAGTGTTATTCGAATTTAGGGCCCTGGCGATCAGTTATGCGACCTTGCTCAACTAATGCTTGTTCAATGGTCTGCTGCAGCATGCGGATACGTTGTTCCATGTTTGCTGCATAGTCGCGCGTCTTGCCTTTTTCCTGTGCCAGCTCGTGGCAGATATTTAAGGCGGCGATGAACACCAGTTGCTCTGTATTGGTGACTCTAGTGCGAACTTTTAAATCTTGCAACCGTTGATTGAGATCCTCAGCAGCCAGATTCAGCGCATCTTGCTGTTCGGGAGGACAATTTACTCTCAATGAACGACCAAAAATCTGAATATCTACCGGTTGTGCAGACATGCCACCATCCTGACTGATTACTCTGTTCGCATCTCCCTTACCTGTCAATGGGTTGGGAGGTGCGCAACTATATAGAGCCGCGATATAAGTTACAACCCCTTTTCTGGAAACCCTGAGGCACCTGGTGGTAGCATAACACGAACTTATTCTGCCAACGACGACCAAAGCCTATGTCTTTACAGAACGAAACTCCTGGTTACAACGCGCTAGCCGCAGCCCTTTCTCAGCAGGGCGTGGGCATGACGCCAGCCGAAATGCACGGATTGCTGTCCGGCATTTTGTGTGGTGGCAATAAAGACACCCGCTGGAAAACCATGGTCCATGACCTCACCAACGAAGGCATGGCGTTTTCACAAAGCCTGTCACAGCCGCTGCAGGCGCTGCATGAAAATCTGAGCAATACGCTGGAAGACGAGGGTTTCATGTTCCAGCTGATGCTGCCGGAAGATGATGACATCACCGTCTTCGATCGCGCGGATGCGCTCGCGGGCTGGGTCAATCATTTCCTGCTCGGCTTAGGCGTTACGCAGCCGAAGCTGGATAAAGTCACTGGCGAAACCGGCGAAGCGATTGATGATTTGCGCACCATCGCGCAGCTCGGTTACGACGAAGATGAAGATCAGGAAGAGCTGGAGCAGTCGCTGGAAGAAGTGATTGAGTATGTGCGCGTGGCGGCTTTGCTTTGCCATGACACATTCACTCGTCAGCACACGCCAACTGCGCCGGAAGTGCAAAAGCCAACGTTACACTAAGTGCGTTATTGCGGGCGCGTGGGGCCCGTTTCAACAGGGGGTGGAAACATGATGACACTGGATACTTGCCAGCAACGTCGTCAGGCGCTGATTGCCCGTAGGGCACCTGGCAGCGCCGCTTTGGTTTTCGCTGGACC
>NZ_DAMDQC010000083.1:0-18320 GCF_032082325.1 Pantoea sp. CTOTU50773
TCAACGGCTGGTGCCGTGAGGCGATTTTCAACCTCAAGCTGCCGATGAAAAAGCGTTATGAAGAAGTGACGCAAAATCTGGCCATGATGGATGCGGCATTGAAAGAGAAGGGCGTGAATGCCCAGATTCAGGCGCGCCAGCTGTATCACGATCGGGAAGAAATTACTGTACATGTGCGCCGGCTTTGGGCGGCTGTGGGCGGCCGTCGCGACGAACGCTAAATTTCCCGTCATACTTCGCGCCACAGGTGCGTTGGCTACGTTTATACGCCCCAGTCACATACTGATGTATGTCTCTGGGGACTTAATAAACTTGCCGATCCTGCTTCATACTTTGCACTACAGCGGCGTTGGCTGCGCTTGTTCGCCCCGGTCACATACTGGCGTATGCTCCCGGGGACTCTCGCACTTGCCGCCTTGCTGTAGCACAAATTATTTCGCAGGATCTCTCGGGTTAAGTTCGTCGCAGTGCAATTTTTTGCACCAATCACCAATCACCTATCACCTCTCAAGAGATTCGCGTGTTTATGTGGCAGAGGGCGCTGCACCTGCCATTCACGGCTTATACCGCAACGTATTTAGATTCCCCTGCAGAACCAAATCGCGTTTTAACGTTGAGACCTGGCGGCAAATCTCAGCTATCTGCTGGTGGTCGCGCAATTTCTTTTGCCACTTTTCCGGAACCTGATCGAACTGCTGATAAAGAGCTTCAAGGGTGCCGAACTGCGTGAGTAAATCGCGGGCGCTTTTGGGGCCAATGCCGGTAACGCCGGGGATTTTGCTGCTGCTAATGCCGCACAGTCCCCAGTAATCGGGTAATTGCGCGGGCGTGACGCCAAACTCGTGCTCGATGAAAGGCACGTCCAGCCAGCGTTTCTGGAAATAATCACGGATGCGGATATTCGGCGCTAAAAGCTGGCAATAACCTTTGTCGGTGGAAACGATAGTTGCCTGATGTCCGGCATCGGCCATTTTCACCGCCAGCGTGGCAGCGAGATCGTCAGCTTCATCGAGATCGGCGACCCAGCAACGCACGCCGACTGCCTCGAAGGCCTGCTGGATAACGGGCATCTCCGTCTGCAAATCATCCGGCATCGGTGGGCGGCCCGCTTTGTAATCGGGCAGCAGCTGATGCCGCCAGCCAGGGTGACGATCGTGGCTATCGAATACCGCCACGACGTGCGTCGGTTGCGTGTGGCCTAAAAGCTGATGCAGCGCGGCGACGCAGGCTTCGCGGCAGGGCGTGCCTTGCACCGCATGCAAACGGCGGATCAGGTTTAGAGCATCAATAATCAGAAGATGAAACGACATAATGATAGCGGCAGCCCGCAGGCTGCCTTCCTGGTGGGTTATTTAATGATTTCGTAGCAGGGGATGTAGGCGCTGCCCGGCAGTTTCATACGTTGTTGTGCGACGAAGCCCTGCAGCAGTTCATCCATGCGATGCATGATGTCGGCGTCGCCGTGCAGTTTGTACGGACCTTTTTCACGAATTTCGCGGATGCCCACTTCCTTCACGTTTCCTGCCACGATACCTGAGAAGGCGCGACGCAAATCAGCGGCCAGTTTCTCAGCAGGCTGGTTCGGGAACAGTTTCAGATTGGCCATGTTTTCGTGTGTTGGAACAAACGGCACCTGCAACTCTGGCGCGATGCGGATTGACCAGTTAAAGCTGTAGGCATCGCCAGTTTCGCGGCGATACTCTTTCACCTGCGGCATGGCTTTCTTCATCAGACGCGCCACTTCTGCGGCATCATCAATGATGATCTTGTAGTGCTTACGCGCGGTTTCACCCAGCGTATTAACGATGAAATCATCCAGAACGCGGAAGTAATCGGCGCTCTCTTTCGGGCCGGTCAGAATCAGCGGCAACACCTGATCGCTGTTATGGGGATTCATCAGAATGCCCAGCAGATACAGCAGCTCTTCTGCCGTACCGACGCCGCCTGGGAAAATCACGATGCCATGGGCAATACGCACAAAGGCTTCAAGGCGTTTTTCGATATCCGGCATGATGATCAGTTCATTCACCAGCGGATTCGGTGGCTCAGCCGCGATAATCGACGGTTCGGTCAGACCAATGAAACGGCTGTCATGATAACGCTGCTGGGCATGACCCACCGCGGCGCCTTTCATCGGCGCTTCCATCACGCCTGGCCCGCAGCCAGTGCAGATGTTAAGTTCACGCAGGCCCATTTGCGTACCGACATTGCGGCAATACTGATACTCCACCGCGTTAATCGAGTGACCACCCCAGCACACCACGGTGTTGGGATATTCGCCAATGTGCAGCGCACGCGCGTTACGCAGAATCGAAAACACCTGATTCGTGATGTGAGCGGAATCATCAGCGTTTTTCTGATCGCTGCGCTCAAGCTGGCCATTCACAAACAGAATATCGCGCAACACGGCAAACAGGTTGGCCTGCAATGAGCGGATAATACGGCCATCAACAAAGGCTTCTTCCGGAGGATTAATCAGTTCGAGTTTGACGCCGCGCTCACGGCGCAGCACGTTGATGTCGAAATTTTCAAAACGGGAGAGCAGTTCCTGACTACTGTCGGTCTGGCTGCCGGAGTTGAGCACTGCGAGTGAGCAGTTGCGAAAAAGCTGGTAAAGGTCGCTGCTGGCCGTTTGCTTCAGCATGTCGACTTCCAACTGGGAGAGCAGATCCATTGAGCCAAGCGGGCTGATATGTGTAATCAAGAGAACTCCTTTACACGCAAATGCGTGGCGGGTGACGCTGCGCTTAACTTGCTGAACGCAGTGACGAAAATCCTTCGGGGCGCAGGTTTAGACCTTAGCGCCTTTGACAGAGTAACGTTGTACGCAGTGAATGCTCAAGTGGAACCACGCATCCGTGCTGCGGCCTGCGAGGCGTCTCGCAATCTGTTACTGACGGACCAGGCGGGAAAACCCGGGAGAGAAGGGGACGTTGCTGCGCCACGGATTAATATCCAGTCCTCCACGGCGCGTATAACGTGCATAAACAGTGAGGGCTTCTGGTCGGCAAAAGCGTTGAATGTCGTTGAAAATGCGCTCAACGCACTGTTCATGGAATTCATTGTGCTGACGGAATGAGATCAGGTAACGCAGCAGGGCTTCACGATCGATACGTGGGCCTTTGTAGCGAATCATCACAGAGCCCCAATCGGGCTGATGGGTGATCAGACAGTTGGATTTCAGCAAATGGCTCACCAGCGTTTCTTCCACCACTTCACTGCCCGCAGCCTGCACTAAATAATCGGCGTTAAAAGCATAGTCGTGAATCTCGATATCCTGCTCGTCAATGACATCGCCATTGAAATGGCCGATCGGCTGTCCTTCCACTTCGCCCAGACGGAACAGCGCCACGCTGACCTCGCCATTGGCGCAGGCACGCAAATCGCGCTCGAGTGTCTGGCGCACTTCGCCCCAGTCAGCGAAACGCGTCTGGTTAAAACTGTTAAGATAGAGCTTAAAGCTCTTGGACTCGATCAGGTTTTCGCTGTCCGCGCGCAGTACCACTTCGCCTACCGCCACCTGCGGCACGCCTTTGCTGTTGAGCCAGGAGAGTTCGTACAGCGTCCAGATATCTGCGCCCTGGAACGGCAGATTATCCGGGTAGAGCCCCAGCGGTTCGCGATTCAGGCTGCGCGGCACCGATTGCAGCAGCGTGTTATCGTAGCGATCAACATAAGCCGTGGGCTTACCTAACGTCAGGCCGCTTAACGCCTGATCGCGGTTTTCAGAAGACATATCGGTTACCACTAAATTCCATCAAAGTGGCTAAGTGTAACCGATCACAAGCGAGAAGAAGAATGATGCAGCAAACCGCAGATGCCCTGCGTGAGTTTACCGCCCGTTATGTGCAACATTGGCAGCAGCAGGCTGGACATCTGCCCGCCAGTTCGGATCTGCTGGGTGTGCCATCCCCTTGTATTGTCAGCACGCTGGATGATTGTGTGCTGTGGCAACCACAGCCCTTCACCTTGCCAGCCACGCTGGAAGCCGTCGAGCGGGCACTGGATATTCAGTTGCAATCGGAAATCAGTGCTTTTTACACCTCGCAGTTTGCCGGCGATATGACCGCAGCCTTTCAACAGCAGCCGATAACGTTGTTACAGGTGTGGAGCGAATCAGACTTTACCCGCTTGCAGGAGAATCTGATTGGCCATCTGGTCATGAAGCGCCGGTTAAAACAGAGTCCAACATTATTTATTGCGACTACTGAATCGGAGCAGGATGTGATTGCTCTGTGTAATCTTTCCGGTGAAGTGATTCTGGAACAGCCTGGTAGTAAAAAGCGCCAGGTGCTGGCGGCAAGTATTCAGACATTTCTTAATGATTTACAACCGGTTAAAGCCTGATTAGCAGATTTCACAGGTTAGGTTTGTAAGAGATCTCTCACATCAGGTGTGAGAGATCGCTAGATCATCTTGCAGCCATCCGGAAAACAAAGATGTAAAAATATTGTGAATCATAAGGTTATGGCATCACTCCTAAAATTAGTAGTGTGAGAAATCTATTAACGCGTCTTACTAACTTGTTATTACGATGGTTTCTGACAGAATAGTCACCACTGGCAGGATGCTGGGGATGAAGAGACGTTCAGGAGAATGTCAGCCAGGAGGCAGGAACGTAACGGAGTTTACGGCACATGGAAGGCTTCAGGATGAAGCAGGACACTCAGGATTGAGTCAGGGACACCTCCAGGACGGAGAATGAGAGCCACGTGGATGGTGGTGGGCCAGGATGCTAAGGATAACTGTCACGATGACAGGCAATGGAAAGCAGAGGAAGAGTTGTCATGGATGAGCAGGGAGCACAGCGGTGGCGGGAATGCTGCGAACGAAACCGGGAGCACTGTAATCACAGTGCTCCCTTTTTTTATGCCTTTTTTGCACGTTGAACGACTAATGGTATGCTTGCCGCCCAATTTTTCTCTGGAGGTGGCGTATGTCGTCGCAAATGGTTATTCAACAGCTGCAGCAAATCGAAGCGGTGATGCGCGAACACGGCCACTGGCAGACGCAATCCCCTGAGGTGGCAGCCTTCGCCAGCACCGAGCCTTTTTGTCTCAATACCATGGAGCCGCTGGAGTGGCTGCAGTGGGTACTCATTCCACGTTTCCATGCGCTAATCGAAGCCGGCGCGCCACTGCCGCAAAATTTCTCTGTGACGCCTTATTATGAAGTCGCGTTACCTGCGACCACGCCAGGCCATGCGGTCCTGTTGCTGACATTGGGCCAGTTCGACGCGCTTTTTCAGGATCCGACCCCTTAATGCTGGAAATCCTTTATCAAGATGAATGGCTGGTCGCCGTCAACAAACCGTCCGGCTGGCTGGTGCATCGTAGCTGGCTCGATCGCGACGAAAAAGTGGTGGTGATGCAAACGGTACGCGATCAAATTGGTCAGCACGTATTTACTGTGCATCGCCTCGATCGCCCCACCTCCGGCGTACTGTTAATGGCGCTCTCCAGCGAAGTGGCGCATCTACTGTCACAGCAGTTCGAGCAGCATAAAATGCAGAAGACCTATCACGCAGTGGTGCGCGGTTGGCTGGATGGCAGCGCGACGCTCGATTATCCGTTGGTCGAAGAGCTGGATAAGATTGCCGATAAGTTCGCCACTCAGGAACGTACCGCGCAGCCTGCCGTCACCGACTATCGCTCACTGGCGCAGGTAGAGATGCCCGTGGCGATCAGTCGCTACAACAGCGCGCGTTATACCCTGGTGGAGATGTCGCCGCACACCGGCCGTAAACATCAGCTTCGCCGCCATATGGTGCATCTGCGCCACCCGATTATTGGCGATAGCGCCCATGGTGATTTGCGGCAGAATCGGGGGGCAGCAGAGCACTTTGGTATGAATCGATTGATGCTGCATGCCAGTGCGCTGAGTCTGACGCATCCGGTCACCGGAGAACCTCTGGTGATTCGCGCCGGGCTCGATCGCGTCTGGCAAGGCATGCTGGAACATTTTGGCTGGCAGCATCAGATCCCTGAGGTTCCCAGGGTTGAGTTTGCCGACGAGGCAGTCCAGGATAAGCCAACAGAATAAAGGAGCGGCAAGATGGCAAAGATTGGCATTTTTACAGGTACGGTTTACGGCAATGCATTGCTGGTGGCGGAAGAAGCGCAGCCGGTACTGGAAGCGCAGGGCCACGAAGTGAAAGTTTTTGAGGATGCGTCACTGGCGGATTGGCAGGCTTACAGCAAGGAGGTCATTCTGATTGTCACCTCCACCACCGGCCAGGGCGACTTCCCGGACAATATTGCCCGCTTGTATGTGCAGATACGCGATGAAGTGGGTTATCAACCAGAGCTTCGCTACGGCGTGATTGCACTGGGTGATAGCAGCTATGAGAACTTCTGCGGCGCGGGTAAAACTTTTGATGCCACCTTGCAGGAGCAAAGTGCCAAACGCATCGGTGATGTGCTGCTGGTGGATGCCACTGAAGATCCTGAGCCTGAGTCAGTGACCACGCCTTGGGTTGAGAGCTGGGGTAAGCTGCTGTAATTCTGCCTTCGCTTCGTCTTTGGCAAGCGGCAATCTGAACGGCCTGAAAATAAGATGATGATGTTTCAGGCGCGCCAGATTGCATCCTCTCCCTTGTTGGGAGAGGGTGAGATCGCACTCAGGTCACCGGAGCCGGATTAAACACCGCCAGCTGATTGCGAATGCCCCAGCGATCGGACCAGGTTTGTTTGCGACCACTGGCAATCTCCAGTATCAACTCAAACAACCGCCAGCCCACCTGCTCAATACTCTCTTCACCTGTCGCAATGGTGCCCGCATTGATATCCATCAAATCGTGCCAGCGCTCCGCCAGCGCATTACGCGTCGCCATCTTAATCACCGGTATCGCAGCCAAACCGTAGGGCGTGCCACGACCGGTGGTGAACACCTGCAAGGTAATGCCCGAGGCCATCTGTTGGGTGCCGCAGACAAAATCACTGGCCGGTGTCGCTGCATAGATCAAACCGCGCTTTGTTGGGCGCTGCCCTGGTGACAGCACTTCTACAATCGGACTGCGTCCTGATTTGGCAATCGATCCCAGCGCTTTCTCCACCACGTTCGCCAGCCCGCCTTTCTTATTACCCGGCGAGGGATTGGCGCTGCGGTCGGTTTGGCCCTGGCTAAGATAATCGTCATACCACGCCATCTCTTCCAGTAGGCGTTTACCCACATTTTCATCGACCACGCGCGGCGTCAGCAGATGTATTGCATCGCGTACTTCGGTGACCTCGGAGAACATCACGGTGGCGCCGCAGCGCACCAGCAAATCAGAAGCAAAGCCGACTGCCGGATTGGCCGTCACGCCGGAAAATGCATCGCTGCCGCCGCACTGCGTGCCAATCACCAGTTCTGATGCCGGGCAGGTCTCGCGCTGGCGCAAATTCAGTTTTTTCAGATGGCGTTCGGCGACCTGAAGGATCTCATCCACCATCGCGCCGAAACCAACATGCCGTTCATCCTGCAAACGCACAATGTCATGATCATCCAGCGAGATGGCCTGCACATCCGGCGTGCCGGTCAGCAGACGCTCCGGCTGTAATTTCTCGCAGCCGAGACTGACAATCATCACTTCGCCCCCAAAATTGGGGTTGAGCGCGAGGTTATGGATAGTGCGGATCGGCACCACCGCAGCGGGCGCATTGATCGCCACACCACAGCCATAAAGATGATTCAGTGCTACTACACCATCAACGTTGGGATAGCGTGGCAGCAGATCGCGCTCGATCATTTGCACCACGTAATCCACGACGCCAGCGACACAGTGCACGCTGGTGGTGATACCGAGCAGATTGCGTGTTCCTACGCTGCCATCGGCGTTGCGATAACCCTCAAAGGTGTATCCTTCGAGCGGTGGCAGAGTGGGGGGCACATTGTTCGCCAGTGGCAAACTGTTGAGCGGAGGCGCTTCGGGTAGCGCCACCAGCGATTCTTCAATCCAGCTCCCTTGCGCAATCGGGCGCAAGGCGGTGCCAATCACTTCGCCGTAGCGCAGGATGACGCCGTTTTGAGGAATGTCCACCAGCGCCACTTTATGTCCTTGCGGCACGTGTTCGGTGAGCTGCAGGCCATCCTCAAAGCGGGTACCCGCAGGCAAACCCTGATTATTCACCACGATCGCCACGTTGTCGGCGTCGTGTACTTTTATATAAAGCGGTTTCTCTGTTAGCGGTCGGTTCATTGCTCACCTTCCAGTTCGTCGCGCTGTACATGGCAGCGCGTTGTAAATGCTTCCGTCACGTCATCATTTTTTGCCAGCCTCAGTATATGCAGGGGTATTGGCCTGCGCATTGTGCAACTGACTGGCTTTTTGGGGTTTTATTACCTGAGTTTGGTTCGTTTATCCAAATACAAGTGAACAGACTCACAAAGCGCACGTTGGCTGGCTGCTTCTTAATCAATCTATGGGTGAAAAATCAGGTTCCGTGAGCTAAGCCGCAGGGATATGTGCAATTGCCATAAAATCAGCATGAATCAATGTTCATCATCATGCGTTCTTCCAATGCCTCGTGGTTGGGCTGTTCCTATACTGATTATCGTTCTTCAACGTTTGGTTATTCGTCACGACGCATCATCGTTTTGCCATAACAACAATCGCCGTGTTTAACCCGACATCATTCTGATACCCAACGCGATGTGTATGCAGTCAGAGTGAATGTAGCGTTCGCTATATTTCAGGAGTGCATCATGAATAGTTTCAGCCAGACAGCGGAAGCGGTGCAAAAACGCACCAACGCCCGTTACTGGATTGTGGTGATGTTATTTATCGTCACATCATTCAACTACGGTGACCGTGCAACCATCTCGATTGCCGGTTCCGCGATGTCTAAAGATATCGGCCTTGATTCGGTCGGTCTGGGATATATCTTCTCCGCCTTCTCATGGGCTTACGTTATTGGACAAATACCTGGCGGCTGGCTGCTTGACCGCTTTGGCTCAAAACGCGTTTACTTCTGGAGTATTTTCCTCTGGTCGCTGTTTACCTTGCTGCAGGGCTTTGTCGATCTGTTCAGCGGCTTCGGCATCGTCGTTTCACTGTTTCTGTTGCGCTTTATGGTCGGCCTGGCAGAAGCGCCTTCCTTCCCAGGTAACAGCCGTATTGTTGCGGCCTGGTTCCCGGCACAGGAGCGCGGCACCGCCGTCGCCATTTTCAACTCGGCGCAGTATTTCGCCACGGTGATCTTCGCCCCGATTATGGGCTGGCTGGTGGCCGAAGTGGGCTGGGCGCACGTGTTCTGGTTCATGGGCGGACTGGGCATCATCCTCAGCTTCGTCTGGCTCAAGTTCATGCACGATCCGAACAACCATCCGGGTGTGAACAAAGCTGAGCTGGAGTACATGGAGCAGGGCGGCGCGTTGATCAACATGGATGCCAAAAAAGCCGACCGCAAAGTGAGCTGGGATGAGAAGTGGTATCAAATCAAACAGCTGCTTTCGACCCGCATGATGTGGGGTATCTATCTCGGACAATATTGCGTTAACGCGCTGACCTACTTCTTTATTACCTGGTTCCCGGTGTATCTGGTGCAGGCGCGCGGCATGTCGATTCTTAAAGCGGGCATGATCGCCTCGATTCCGGCCATCTGTGGCTTCCTCGGTGGTGTGTTAGGTGGCGTGATTTCCGATTACCTGATGCGCAAAACTGGTTCGCTGAACGTTGCACGTAAGACCCCCATCGTGGTTGGCATGCTGCTCTCTATCAGCATGGTGATGTGTAACTACACCGAAACTGAGTGGGTAGTGGTGCTGTTTATGGCGCTGGCGTTCTTCGGCAAAGGTATTGGTGCGCTGGGCTGGGCAGTGATGGCGGATACCGCACCGAAAGAGATCAGTGGATTGAGCGGTGGCTTGTTCAACATGTTCGGCAACTTCTCCGGCATCGTGACGCCGATTGCTATCGGTTACATCATCGCCGCTTCTGGCTCTTTCGAAGGAGCGCTGATTTATGTCGGGATCCACGCCTTCGTCGCTGCGTTTAGCTTCCTGTTCATCACGGGTGATATCAAACGTATTGAACTGAAACACCGAGCATAAGGACGAACTATGAATACGCAAAGTAGCCCGGTGATCACCGATATGCAGGTGATTCCGGTTGCCGGTTACGACAGCATGTTGCTGAACATTGGTGGAGCGCACAGCGCCTGCTTCACCCGCAACATTGTGGTACTGACCGACAGTGATGGTCATACCGGCGTCGGTGAAGCGCCGGGTGGCGAAACGATCTGTCAAACGCTGGTGGAGGCGATTCCACAGGTCAAAGGCCAGCAGGTGGCGCGCATGAACCGCCTGGTGCAGCAGGTGCACAAAGGTAATCAGTCAGCGGATTTCGATACCTTCGGTAAAGGGGCCTGGACCTTCGAACTGCGTGTCAATGCGGTGGCGGCGCTGGAAGCGGCACTGCTGGATTTGCTGGGTCAATGTCTGGGCGTACCGGTAGCCGAGTTGCTCGGTCCGGGACAACAGCGCGATGAAGTCACCGTGCTCGGTTATCTGTTCTATCTCGGCGATCGTCGCAAAACCGATTTACCGTATCTGACGGGCGAAGGTGCCAGCCATGACTGGTATCACCTGCGTCATCAGGAAGCACTGACGCCAGATGCGGTGGTGCGCCTGGCGGAAGCGGCACAGGACAAATACGGTTTCAAAGATTTCAAATTGAAAGGCGGCGTATTGCCGGGCGAGCAGGAGATGGAATCCGCGGCCGCGCTGAAAAAGCGTTTCCCGGATGCGCGTATCACCGTCGATCCCAATGGTGCCTGGACGCTTGATGAAGCCATCCGTCTGTGCAAAGGCATGGGCGAGGTGCTGACCTATGCTGAAGATCCGTGCGGGGCCGAACAGGGCTATTCCGGCCGCGAAGTGATGGCGGAGTTCCGCCGTGCCACCGGCTTGCCGGTCGCCACCAATATGATTGCCACCAACTGGCGCGAGATGAATCACGCGGTGATGCTCAACTCAGTCGATATCCCGCTGGCCGATCCGCACTTCTGGACGCTGAGCGGTGCGGTGCGCGTGGCGCAACTGTGCGACGACTGGGGCTTAACCTGGGGTTGCCACTCTAACAACCACTTCGATATTTCGCTGGCGATGTTTACCCACGTTGGCGCTGCCGCACCGGGCAAACCGACGGCTATCGATACCCACTGGATTTGGCAGGAAGGCGATCAGCGCCTCACCAAAGAGCCGCTGCAAATCCGCAACGGCAAGATTGCCGTACCGGATAAGCCCGGCCTCGGCGTCGAGTTGGATTGGGATCGTCTGCATCAAGCCAATGCCCTCTACAAATCTCTGCCGGCAGGTGCGCGTAACGACGCCACGGCGATGCAGTATCTGGTTCCCGGTTGGTCATTCGACCGTAAGCGTCCGGCCTTCGGTCGCCGTCATGCATAAGGAGCAGGAAATGAGTCAGACACCAAAAATCACATCGCTGCAGGTCATTCCGGTGGCCGGTCACGACAGCATGTTGCTGAATCTGAGCGGCGCCCATTCACCGTTCTTCACCCGTAACATCGTCATTATCAAGGATAACGCGGGCCACACCGGCGTGGGTGAAATTCCCGGCGGTGAGAAAATTCGTCAGACGCTGGAAGATGCGGCGGCGCTGGTGGTGCAGAAGACCGTGGGTGAGTACAAAAACATCCTTAACCTGGTTCGCAGTACTTTTGCCGACCGCGATTCCAGCGGACGCGGCAATCAGACCTTCGACCTGCGTACCACCATCCATGTGGTGACTGGCATTGAAGCGGCGCTGCTGGATCTGCTCGGTCAGCACCTGGGCGTCAACGTTGCCTCGCTGCTCGGCGATGGCCAACAGCGTGACCGCGTGGAGATGCTGGGTTACCTGTTCTACGTCGGTGACCGCAAGAAAACCTCGCTGCCTTATCAGAGCCAGGAAACAGACAAGTGCGACTGGTATCGCCTGCGTCATGAAGAGGCACTGACGCCGGATACCGTGGTGCGACTGGCGGAAGCTGCCTATGAAAAATATGGCTTCAACGATTTCAAACTGAAAGGCGGCGTGCTGCGCGGTGGCGAAGAGGCCGAAGCGGTCACGGCACTGGCGAAACGCTTCCCGCAGGCGCGCGTCACTCTCGATCCCAACGGTGCCTGGTCGTTGAACGAGGCGATTCTGCTCGGTAAACAACTCAAAGGCGTGCTGGCCTACGCAGAAGATCCATGCGGGGCCGAGCAGGGCTACTCTGGCCGCGAAGTGATGGCGGAATTCCGTCGCGCAACCGGTTTGCCGACCGCCACCAACATGATCGCCACCGACTGGCGCCAAATGGGCCACACGCTGTCGCTGCAATCGGTGGATATCCCGCTGGCGGATCCACACTTCTGGACCATGCAAGGTTCAGTGCGCGTGGCGCAGATGTGTCATGACTTCGGCCTGACCTGGGGTTCGCACTCTAACAACCACTTCGATATTTCGCTGGCGATGTTCACCCACGTGGCCGCTGCCGCGCCGGGCGCGATTACCGCCATCGATACTCACTGGATCTGGCAGGAGGGCAATCAGCGCCTGACCAAAGAGCCGTTCCAGATCAAGGGCGGCATGGTACAGGTACCGCAAAAACCGGGTCTTGGTGTCGAGCTGGATATGGATCAGGTCATGCAGGCCAATGCGCTGTATCAGAAACACGGTTTGGGCGCGCGCGACGATGCGCAGGCGATGCAGTACCTCGTGCCGAACTGGACCTTCGATAACAAGCGTCCGTGCCTGGTGCGCTAATGTTTCCGGCGCCCCGTGCGGGCGCCTGTTGTAACAGACAGGAGTAAAGACAATGAGCAATGCCTGGCCGAACCACTTTCGTCGCCGTTTGCAGGCAGGGGAAACCCTGATTGGTAGCTGGTGCGCACTTGCCAGCCCGATTTCCACCGAAGTTCTGGGTCTGGCGGGTTTTGACTGGCTGGTGCTGGATGGCGAACACGCGCCCAACGACATCACCACCTTTATCCCGCAGTTGATGGCGCTGAAGGGCAGCCACAGTGCGCCGGTGGTGCGTCCGCCGTGCAACGAACCCATCATCATCAAACGCCTGCTGGATATCGGTTTCTACAACTTCCTGGTGCCGTTTGTGGAGACCGAGGAAGAGGCGATTCGCGCCGTGGCGTCAACGCGTTATCCGCCAGCGGGCATTCGCGGCGTGTCGGTTTCGCATCGCAGCAATATGTACGGCACGCTGCCGGATTACAACGCCACCATCAATGACAACATCACAGTGCTGGTGCAGATCGAAACGCAGCAGGCGGTGGATAACATCGATGCGATTGCTGCCGTTGACGGCGTGGATGGCATTTTTGTCGGACCGGGCGATCTCTCGGCGGCGATGGGCTATCTCGGTCAGCCTGCACATCCTGAAGTGCTGAAAGTAATCAAACACATCTTTGAACGTGCCAAAGCGGCGGGCAAGCCAAGCGGCATTCTGGCGCCGGTGGAAGCCGACGCGCGCCGTTATCTCGAATGGGGCGCCACATTCGTTGCCGTGGGCAGCGATCTCGGTGTTTTCCGCAACGCCACGCAGGCGCTGTGTGACAAATTTAAGAAATAACTGACGAAGAGGAAAGGCAATGAAAATTGGATTTATCGGCCTCGGTATTATGGGCAAACCGATGAGTAAAAACCTGGTGAAAGCCGGTTATTCACTGGTGGTACGTGACCACAACGTCAGCAATGAAGCCGAGCTGGTGGAGCTGGGCGCTACCGTGGCGAAAACGCCAAAAGAGGTCGCCGAACAGGTTGATGTGGTGATCACCATGGTGCCGAACTCACCGCAGGTGAAAGAGGTTTGCCTCGGCGCCAACGGGATTATCGAAGGTGCGAAGCCAGGACTGATTGTGATCGACATGAGTTCGATTGCGCCGCTGGCCAGCCGTGAAGTGCACGATGCGCTGGCAGAAAAAGGCATCAAGATGCTGGATGCGCCGGTCAGCGGCGGCGAGCCAAAAGCGATTGAGGGCACGCTGTCTGTGATGGTTGGCGGCGATAAAGCGGTATTCGACCAGTGCTATGACATCATGAAAGCCATGGCCGGTTCGGTGGTGCACACCGGCGATATCGGTGCAGGTAACGTCACTAAGTTGGCAAACCAGGTGATTGTGGCGCTGAACATCGCGGCGATGTCCGAAGCGCTGTCGCTGGCAACCAAAGCCGGTGTGAACCCAGAACTGGTTTATCAGGCGATTCGTGGTGGGCTGGCAGGCAGCACGGTACTCGATGCCAAAGCGCCGATGGTGCTCGATCGTAACTTCAAGCCAGGCTTCCGCATCGATCTGCACATCAAGGATTTAGCGAATGCGCTGGACACTTCACACGGCATTGGCGCGCATCTGCCGCTGACGGCTGCGGTGATGGAAATGATGCAAGCGCTGAAAGTCGACGGCAAGGGCACATCTGACCATAGTGCGCTGGCTTGCTATTATGAAAAATTAGCTCAGGTCGAGATCACCCGGTAGTTTGCCTGTCCGGTGTTTGCGGATGCCGGACAGCTTACTGCATTAGCAGGACGGAACTCCGTCATCCATCGCGCTCGGATTGCCTATGAAAATTGTCATCGCACCGGATTCATATAAAGAGAGTTTGTCCGCCCTGGAAGTGGCTGCGGCGATTGAAGCGGGATTTAGCGAAATTTTTCCCGACGCCGAATACGTGAAAATACCGGTCGCCGACGGTGGCGAAGGCACGGTAGAAGCCATGGTGGCGGCGACGCATGGAAGTATTGTCAGATTAACGGTGACCGGACCGCTCGGCGCGCCGGTTGAGGCATTTTATGGATTATCGGGTGATGAGCGCAGCGCCTTTATTGAAATGGCGGCAGCCAGCGGCCTGGAATTGGTGCCGGCCGCGCAGCGTGACCCGTTGATCACCAACTCTTATGGCACTGGCGAGCTGATTAAAAACGCGCTCGATCGCGGTGTTGACCACATCATTATTGGCATTGGCGGCAGCGCCACCAACGATGGGGGATCCGGCATGATGCAGGCGCTGGGCGCTCGCTTGCTGGACCAGCAGGGCAATGAGATTGCCTTTGGCGGCGGCGCACTGCCGCAGCTGGCGCGGATTGAAATCGATCAGCTGGATAAACGTATTCAGCAGTGCCGCATTGAAGTGGCCTGCGATGTCACTAATCCCCTGACCGGTGAAGAGGGGGCTTCGGCGATTTTTGGTCCTCAAAAAGGGGCCACGCCGGAACTGGTGCAGCAGCTGGATAAAGCGCTGGCGCATTACGCTGAGATTATCCATCGCGATTTAGACATTGATGTGCTGCACATTGCGGGCGGCGGTGCGGCGGGGGGCATGGGCGCGGCACTGCATGCGTTTTGCCAGGCCGAGCTACGTCGCGGTATTGAGATCGTCACGGAAGCCCTTGCGTTAGCGGATCAGGTGCAGGATGCCGATCTGGTGATTACCGGCGAAGGGCGTATTGATAGCCAGACCATTAACGGCAAAGTGCCGATTGGTGTGGCGAAGGTGGCAAAGCAGTTTAACAAACCGGTGATTGGCATTGCGGGCAGTTTAACCGCAGATGTTGGCGTGGTGCATCAGCACGGGCTGGATGCGGTATTCAGCGTGTTGTTTAGCATTGGCTCACTGGAGGATGCGTTAGCCAATGCGGCGCAGAATGTGCGACTGACCGCGCGCAATGTGGCGGCAACAATCAAGGTGGGGCAGGCCTTATAGATGCGGCTAATCGCGCGCAATGTCGTGGCAGCGAACAATGTGGGGCAGGCCTTACAGGCGCGCCCCTCTCATCCTAACCCTCTCCCGTTATCGGGCGAGGGGACCGTTGGTGGCGATGATTGAGACGACGAGTCATTCTTTAACCATGCTCGATTAGCGCTCTCTTGTGCTTAAGAGAGGGCATGAAACGTTCCGTTATCCCACGCCCAACACTTTCCTGGCCTCACGCGCCACGTTCGCCATCTCATCACTCAACTCCAGCAATTCCGGCTCCAGCGCTTCGATATCACTCTCCTGATGCAGGCTCTTTTCCAGCTGCTGACACAGCTGTTTCAGTCTGGGCACGCCGCTGTAGCTGGCACTGCCGTGCAGCTTATGGATGATCTCGCGTAGGCCATTAACATCGTTACTGGCCATGGAACCCTCCACGCGAGCTTCCACCTCCGGCAGGAAATCCAGCAGCATCTGCAGCAGATCGCGCGCCAGATCCGGTTTGTTGGCGGCCTGACGCAGTGCCAGCGCCCAGTCGAGCGATGGCGCAACATCCGGCAGTAGTGTGGGTGCCGCCGTGGGGTTCGGGGCATAGCGCTGCAACAGCTGGCTCAGTTTGCCTTCGTCTATCGGCTTCGCCAGATAATCATTCATCCCGGCGCCAATCAGCTGCTGGCGCTCGCCATCCAGCGCATGCGCGGTCACCGCGACAATCGGGGTATTGGCATGCAGCGGCAGGCTACGGATAATTTCACTGGCGCGAATGCCATCGATATCCGGCATCTGGATATCCATCAAAATCACATCCAGCTTGTGTAAACGCGCCTGGCGGATAGCCTGTTCCGCGTTGTCGCACAGAATGATGTGCTGAACCTGCTCCTCCAGCAGCGCACCGATTAACTTCAGATTGGCAGGATTGTCATCCACCGCCATCACCGTCAGCGGCTGGCGGGTACTGTGCGGTAAGGCATCGTTATGCAAACTGTGCAAATCCAGCAGCATCGGCAACAAGCGCGTCAGTGAGACGGGTTTGGCGATACAGCCGGCGATGCCTCGTGCGCGCAAATCGTCGGCGAACAGCATCATCTCGCTGGGCAGCGCCAGCAGTACCGAATCGGCATGGGCGCGCAGCCGTTGAATTAAAGCATCCGGCAGCGTGGCGGGGTGAGGATCGTTCACCGGCAATCCCATCAACAACAGCGGGAAGCGGGTATCCGGCAGCGCTTCCAGTGAAGTGAAATGCTGAACCTGCAGCGGCGTGATGCTAAGCATCTCCTGCACCGCTTTCGCCACCGCCGCATGGGGTTCGATATAGGCTAACGGGATGGCGCGCAGATCTTCCAGCATACGCGGAATGGGCGGCGCGTTGGGATTGAGATCGAGATGAACGTGCACCCAGAAAGTGGATCCCTGATTCTGACGGCTGTGGAACGCGATCTCTCCGCCCATCTCCGACACCAGTTTTTGCGTGATCACCAGACCCAAACCAGTGCCGCCGTGGCGGCGGGAAATACTCGCATCGGCCTGACGAAACGCCTGGAACAGCTGTGACTGTTGCTGCTCAGAAATGCCAATGCCGGTGTCGTGTACCTGAATTTCCAGTTCAACGCGCGTGGTGCTCAGGCTACGCAGCTCAACACGCAAATCGATGTGCCCCTGCTCAGTAAACTTAATGGCATTACCAATCAGGTTAATCATGATCTGCTGTAAACGTAGCGGGTCGCCAATCACATTATCCGGCACCTGTTTTTCCAGACAAACGGTGATCTCGAGTCCTTTGTCATGTGCCGAAGGTGCCAGCAGCACCAGCGTTTCATCCAGCGTGGCGCGCAGCGGGAAGGGGATCGATTCCAGCACCAGTTTGCCGGCTTCGAGCTTTGAGAAATCCAGCACATCGTTGATGATGCTCAGCAGGTTATTGGCCGAGCGTTCAATGGTGCTCATATAATCGCGTTGGTTGGTGCTCAGTCCGGTTTTCAGCATCTGACGGGTAAAGCCAATCACTCCGTTGAGCGGTGTTCGTAACTCATGCGACATATTGGCGAGAAATTCTGATTTAATACGCGCCGCTTCCTGCGCGCGCTTCTTCGCCAAATCCAGCTCGACGTTTTGAATCTCTAGCTGCTCCAGGGTTTCACGCAGATCGTAGGTGGCCTGATCGATATTCTGCTGCATCTCTTCGTGATAAGCGGTGAGCGACATCGCCATGGCATTGATGCCGTTTTTCAGGATGCTCAGTTCTCCCATCATGTAGCCATCAACGCGGCTGTCGAGTTGGCCGCGACGAATGCGGTCCACGGTGGAAACCATGTTACGAATTGGCCCGGTGACGTCGCGCATCAGACGATAGGCAAACAGCATGGCGATGCACAAACAAAACAGTAAGAGCAAAGTGGCCACAAACACCTCTTTGTACTGCTCCAGCCGCACAGATTGCAGATCGAGTTTAATAGCCACATACCCCAACGGATTACCCGCCGGTTTGGCATCTTCTCCGGGCAGTTCGTCTACGGAATAGCGTTCGGAGATAATCGGGGTTCGCAGCACCATCAAATTGCCGTGGCGCTCGACGGAGACACCATCTTCCAGCGTCGAGATGTCTTCTTTCTGCAACAACGCCAGATTTTGGTTGTTGTTCGAAGTGACGTAG
>NZ_DAMDQC010000084.1:0-18033 GCF_032082325.1 Pantoea sp. CTOTU50773
TGGGCACTTTCCTTGACCGTCCGCTCTATCATGCCAGTCTGGATCACGATGAATTCCGCCAACTGCTGTCGGATAACGGTTTCAACGTGGTTAATCAGATCACCGAAGATGCCACCTGCGGTGGCAGAACGGTGTGGCTGGCTCAGAAAAACGAAACTGCTTAAAGCGCGAAATCCACGTGCTGGCCGCCAGGCATATTTACGCCAATCGTTAATTGCCCGCCCAGCGCCTCAACATAACGCTTTAAGGTGGCGATTTTCAGGTCTTCGCCGCGCGCTTCAATTGCTGCAACTGACGGTTGAGCGATACCCATGGCTTCCGCTTGTTGCTTTTGCGTTTTTTGCAGCGCCTCGCGTAACTTATAAAGTTGGGAGTCCAGGCGCATTGCCACCACTTTATCATTGACCTGAACGAGCTCCTCAGGCGTTAAATCCGCCATCAGGTCTTCTAACGTTTTCATTTTTTAGCCCTTAGTTCGTTGCCTAAAACACTCCACACCATTCATCCTTATAGATTAGAGTCTATACAAGGATATATATATTACAATCTATATTGAGCCATTCCTGACTCATTAGCAGTCAAGTGTTATAAACGAGAGCCCGCTTCATTATTTCTGAGTATTTTTGTCGCGTTGTTGCAAAAAATTTAGATGCATATCTAAAAACATATTTATTTACAACACTTTAGTAGGGTTGATTAACAAATCACCGCCCCTCAATGATCCCCCACATCCCTGCAAACACCCCGCTCAGACTTTTGTTCCCCACTTCCGAAAGGTGATTGTCGTCGCGATACAGCGGCACATTCTCTCTGGCTCCGTAGCAGTAACGGCTGTCACACAATCCCTGCGAGGCATCCAGCAAGGTGACGTTTGGCGAAAGCGCCGCGATATCGTTGAGCATTGCCAGCGCATCCTGGTGACGTGATTGATACTCGGCACGAGATTGCTGAATGGTCAGCACTTTGCCGCGCATCGCATCGCGTGACATGCGATAAATCACGTCATAACCGAATTCCGGCACCGGCGTCATGATAAAAACACGATGATGGCTGGCGAGTTGTTTCACCGCCGCGCCAAAATGTTGCTGATAGGCGGCGAGGGAACTGCCGTCTTGCCTGAAACTATAGGTCGGTGCGCTGCTGCTGCCATACTCGCCGTGCAAATAAAACGACATGCGATTAATGATCAATATCGATGCGTTAGGGTATTTGCGTTCGATATCAGCCATTGCCGCTTTTACAAAGCCACCGCAATCTGGGCTGGCGCTGCGTTGAATATCCGGCACCGAAGGGCATCCTGACTGCGCGATGAACACCACGCCATCCTGCGTTCTCGCGCTGGCAACAATCGAGGACAACATGGCGGCGGCGTGGCTATCACCCAGTACCACCAGATTCACCTTTCTGGCATCGCCAAACACGCACTGTGGTGAAGTGATGCCGCTGAGCACAAAACAATTTTTAGCCAGCACAAAGCGTTGCTGTGAATAGTGATCGATTGAGGCCACCACGGCGGGCGCGCGTGAAGGGATTCCCGCCCTCGCGACGATCGTCACCCCAAACAACATCACAACAGCAGCTTGCCCCAGCGCGATGTAGGTTTTCCGGCTGAACCAGCTTCGGCTGTTCTCAACCCAGATGTAAGAAGCCCAACCGGCAGCCAGTGACAGTAGGATCAGTAATACCTGGCTGACGAACGTGACCGGCCAGTCCGCCAGATGCCAGAACACCCACAAGGGCCAATGCCATAAATAGATCGAATAAGACGTTTTACCGATGTGCTGCATCACGCGATGATTTAACCACCGACTGTTCTGTACCCCCGCATGAAGGATCAGCGCGGTGAACATCACCGGTATCAACGTCATGATGCCGGGCCACGCGATATTCTCATCAAATATCAGCGCACACAAAATCAGCGCCAGAATACTCAGTGGTGGAACCCAGCCCTGCCCGCTCAATCGGGTTTTAGGTGCAAGATACACTAATCCGCCAACCAGCATTTCCCATGCGCGGGTGGGCAACAAATAATAGGTGGCGGTGAGATGATAATCAGCAGCAACCATCGCCAGCACCAGGCCAAACGACAACAGCGCAGCGATGCCCATCACCCAGACAAATTGCTGGCGCAGGAAACGTGCGATGAACATTAACGCCAGAGGCAATAATAAATAAAACTGCCACTCAACGCTTAACGACCAGGTATGCAGCAACCATTTATACACAGACCCGGTATCAAAATAGCCGCCTTGTTTGAAATAAACCACATTGGAGATAAAGCTGAGGCTGGAGACCGCATGCTCCGCCATGCGCCGATACTCTTCGGGTGGCATCAGGAAATAACCCATCAGCATTAATATCGCGCACAGCACCATTAAGGGCGGAATGATACGTCTGCAGCGTGCAGCATAAAACGCCATCAGTGAAAATTTATGATTATTGAGCCGCGACAGAATAATTCCGGTCATTAAATAGCCGGAAATAACAAAGAACACATCAACACCGAGGAATCCCCCACTCATCTGGGAAAAACCAAAGTGGTAAAAGATAACTAACATAACCGCATAGGCGCGCAGCCCGTTTATGTCAGAGCGGAAAGTCATGGGGATGATCCCTGAAAGAGGTTTCAGGATAATGTAAAGATTGTGATAAGACGCGGCAATCGATGAAAAGCTCGTGATTTCATCGCCATCACGCAAGAAATGGAACTGTGCACCCGATGATTTATCTCAAGGTGATTGAATGACACCTCGAATTATCATCAGGTTGTCAGAGGTAAAAAGAGGAACACCTTAACGAACTGATTATTGACTTAAATGAAATGAGATTAGGATATTCAGAATACTGTCACACTCTCATCAGCCGATATTAACGTTCCATAACAGTGAGCAGTTAAGGTTTATTTGGTGCTAATACCGCGATTGCCCCTTCGATTAAACGATAATGTGCAGGCGTGCGGCCAATAATTTCCCCATCAGCATTAATGTCATGCGGACGCCGGGTGTGCAGGCTAAATTTTGTGCCGCTTAGCGTACGCACGCTGCCCCATCGGCCATGCGTGCCACGGCGCAGGGAAGGAAACAGCGCCAGAATTTGCCACCAGTGACGCACTTCCAGGCTATACGCATCCAGACGACCATCATCGGGTGCCGCATCCTTCTCAATCGTCATCCCGCCGCCGTAAAATCGACCGTTGCCCACGGAAAACTGCACAGTTTTAATCGCTTCCTGCTGACCATCATAATGCAGCATGGCGCTGAACGGACGGCTTTGCCGCAGCAGGCGTAATGCGGCCAGCGCGTAACCCGCGGTGCCCCATTTTTTCTTGGCTGCAGCGGTGAGATATAGCGCCAGGCTGGCAGAAAACCCAACGCTGGAAACGTTCAAAAACAGGTGACCATTAACTTCACCCAGATCGATACGCCGCGTGTGCCCTGTGACGATGATGTTGATTGCTGCATCCACATTAAAAGGAATGCCTAACGTACGGGCAAAGTCATTCGCCGTGCCGAGCGGTAAAATGCCCAGCGGCAAGCGGGATTGCATCAGCCCTGGTGCCGCCGCATTCAGCGTGCCATCGCCGCCGCCGACAATCACCACATCCACCTGATGCTGATGCGCCAGAATCAATTCACTGTAACTGCGTTCATCATCTTCGTGCGGGGTAATCAGGGAATAGCCTGCTGCCGATAATTGCTGATGTGCCAGATCCGCCCACTGCGCACCGCGACGTGCCCGACGATTGACCAGCAGTAGCGCGCGCCGCTGCTCAGGTTGAGCACCAGAATGGGTCATTTCGATATTTCCCTGAAATTAAATGCATCAGGCCAAAGTAAACAGAGATAACGCAACTGGCAATCTTCCTTAGATATCTTTACACCCATAATAAGATTTATCTATATCTGAAAGTTATTAAGATCCCCTTAAGATTTTTGTGCTTCACTTATTCACTGGCGAACACCAGATTTGACGCATTGCGTTATCGCAATACTCTCAATGAGCAAGGGTGAATTATGCTGATAAAACTGAAGCGCACCAGAACACACCTTGAAGATCGTAATCTCGCCCTGTGCCTGGCCACATCAGCGGGATTATTGAACGCCATGGCGTTAGCCGCCTTTGGCTTTTTTCCCTCACATATGTCCGGTAACATCGCGCAAATATCCAGCGATTTGAATGAGATGGATATTCGCAACCTCAAGGTATTTATCGCCATGATCGGCGCCTTTGTCACGGGCGCGGTTGTCGCGAGGATTTCGGTGGTGCTTGGGGTGATTAATGGGCTTCGCACCATATTTAGCTGCATTCTGCTGGTGGAAGGTGTGCTGTTAATTTTGACGTCACTGTTCGAAATCTATTATTTCTCATCGAATAATAACGGCGAAATATTGCTGCTGCTTGCTTTCTTAATGGGTGTACATAACTCCACCTCGACGCAACTTTCCAACGGTCGTGTTCGTTCTACACATATTACCGGCACGCTGACAGATGCAGGCATTTCAATCGGTTCGGTATTTGTTGCGTTATTACGTCGCGATCCTTCCAAAAATATTCGTGCTTTTAAGCAGCAACTGAATACCCATCTGGTGACCATCTTCTCCTTCCTCACCGGTGGCATTGTCGGCCTGCTGATCTTCAATGCGTTAGGCTTTGGATCGCTGATTGGCCCCGGATTGATTCTGGTGGTGATTGCCACGCTATCGATTGTTTTCACGCTTTATAAAGTGAAAAGTCGCAGCTACGCCAAAGCGATCCCTTCTTAAGACGGAATCAGCAGTAGTCATTCTGCGATGCAGGCGATATAACAAAAGCAGAACAATCTCATCGCAGAGGACGACATGGCGCTTTCACACGAATTGATTCTGATCTACACCACCTATTTTGTTGCCACCGCCAGCCCTGGCCCGAGCAATATGGCGATTATGGGCACGGCGATGAAGAAAGGACGCGGTGCCGCACTGGCGCTGGCAAGTGGTGTGATCAGCGGTTCGATGATGTGGGCGCTGCTGGCAGCCTGCGGCGTGTTAACCGTACTGGCAACCTTTGCTCAGCTCTTGATTGTGCTGAAAATCGGCGGTGGCTTATATCTGCTGTGGCTGGCCTATAAGGCGGGTAAATCGGCTTTACGCCGTCCTGATGCGAATGAATTCAGCGCCAGCGGCGACAAAGTCGCCTTTATCAGGCTGTTTCGTCAGGGTATTTTGATGCACGTCGGTAATCCCAAGGCGATTTTGACCTGGGTGGCGATCATGTCGGTGGCACTGAAACCGGATGCAGCGACTTCAACCTTACCGATGATCATCGCCGGTTGTGCCACGATCTGCGTGCTGGTGTTTTGCGGCTATGCGCTGTTATTCTCCACTGCGGTGATGGCGGCCTTTTATCGCCGTATCCGCCGTGGGCTGGATGCGCTGCTGGCCTGCTGCTTCGCCGTTGCGGGATTAAAACTGGTGTTCAGCCGGAGTTAAAAGTGAGCGGTGCTGACAACACAGCAGCACCGCATAACTCATCAGGAGTTGTTTGGCGCAGCGGCCTGGGTTTCGCTAAAGGTCGGCTTCTGACGCGTCACCGAATAGACCACGTTTTTCGGGCCTTTGGTGTCGGTGGTCACATCCACCGATGCGATGGTCACCTTGCCAAAACCAAACAGCGTCTGCACGTAACCACCGACCTGGTGTTTGCCTTCACTGACGCGGATCTCTTTATTCTCGCCTTTTTGCAGCAGCCCGGCATCCTGACCATCTACCGTCACGTAAACGGAAGACCCGTCATCGGTACGCGTGATCAGATGAGAAACGTTGATCACGGTCGGGCCGCTATCAAACTGGGAAGGAATGTTGTCATTCTCGATGGGCGCCGCTGCTGGAGCGTCAGCTTGCGCGGTAGCGTTGCTGTCTGCGGCGTGACGTGCACAACCGGTAAGCATAAGTGCGGCCGTCAGAGCGGCCAGAGTGAAACGCGAAAACATCGTGACGAAAAACCTTTTGCTAAATGAGAAGCGATTATTTTAGCGTGCCTCGCGGAGTGATGACAGTCACACAAATCCAGTATTTTCCGAAAACCTGTCTCCAGGTGTTTCATCTGCAGGAAAGCAGCACGGAATGCAAATGGGTAAAACCAGGGCACCCGCAAGGACGCCCTGCCTTATCGCGCTTACCAGCTGTAGCTGACAGACGCTACAATCGAACGACCACTGCCGTAGAAGCACGCGCTGGTGTTGCTGCAGGAGGCAACATAGTGCTTGTCGGCCACGTTGTTGACGTTCAGCTGCAGCGTGGTGCCACGCAGTGAATTCGCCGCTTCGCCCAGCTCATATTTCGCCATCACGTCATACAACGTGTAGTGTGGAACCTTGTCCTGACCGATGGAATCCGCCCAGGCCGTGCCGGTGTAACGCACACCGCTGCCGAGCGTCAGACCGTTCAGCGCACCACTCAGGAAGCTGTAGCTGCCCCAGGCAGATGCGGCATGGCGCGGAATGCTGGAAGGCGTTTTGCCAACCTGCGCCGCGGTGTTGCTCTCTTTGGTTTCCGCATCGGTAAAGGTATAAGCCGCCATCACCTTAATTTCGGGGGTAATTTGCGCGTGCGCTTCCGTCTCGATACCTTTGGACTTCACCTTACCGATCTGCTCGTTGTAACCCAGTTCGCTGTTGTAAGAGGTGATGTTTTTCTGCGTGATATCAAACGCGGAAACGGTGAACACTGCATCCCAACCCACTGGCTGATATTTGATACCGATCTCCGTCTGTTCACCCGTAGTCGGTGCGAACGGATCGCTGCCTGGCGCGCCGGTGCTCAGGTTCGGTTCGAACGAGGTGCTGTAGCTGACATACGGCGACAGGCCATTATCGAAGGCGTACAACAGACCGGCACGGCCGGTGAACTTGCTGTCATTTTGCTGAGTGGTGGTGTTCTCAATGCGGTCCTGCGTGCGCACTTCTGACCAATCCTGGCGACCAGACAGCAGCAGATTCCATTGATTCCATTCCAGCTGATCCTGCAAATACACGCCAACCTGATCGAGCTTTTTGCGCGTGCTGGTGTTTAACGCCAGATCGCTCTCATTGATCGTCACGCTGGTCGGATTCGCCCAGTCGAGAATGTACTGATCACCGCTGTCGCGCCAAAGTTTGTTATCGACATCGCTCCATTTGTAATCCAACCCGCCCAGCACGGTATGCGCAACGTTAGCCGTATCGAAGGTCGCTTTCACCTGGTTATCAATACCCAGTTCTTTGGACTTAATTTTGTCATGCTGTGGGCGACGGTTGATCTGATGGTCACTGCCATCCACATCGAAGGTATAGACCAGGTATTTGTACGACTCATCCATGTTGCTGTAACGCATATTCTGCGTGAAGCTGATGTTGTCGTTGAAGTTGTGCTCGAAGATGTAGCCAACCGAAGTCTGCTCGCGTTTCGCTTCGTTAAAGCTCGGATCGCTGACGTTGAAATCGTAAGGAATGTAGCCCGCGCTGGTGTTAAACAGCGTGCCGTTGGCAGGCAGGAAGTTACGATATCCGGCCTTTGGCTCGTTTTGATACATGGTCAGCAAGGTGAAACTGGTGTCCGCGTTTGGCAGCCAGGTCAGCGCGGGGGCAATCGCCATGCGCTGCTGTTTGTTATCTTTCACGAACTCATGTTTGGTGCTGGCAATACCGTTCAGACGATAAAACAGCGTGTTGTCGTCATTCAGTTTGCCGCCGAAATCAAACGCCGCTTCGCCCAGATGCTGATTACCGGTGCTGAGCTGAACTTTATGAATGCTCTGCGCGGTTGGGCGCTTGCTGGTCATCGCGATGACACCGCCTGGGTTCACCTGGCCGTACAACACAGACGCTGGGCCATGAATCATCTCCACACGCTCCAGCAACCATGGGTCGATCTGTCCTGCCGCGCCAGCCTGGCCGGATAAGCCATAGCTCAAGCCATCGAGGAATTTCGGTGCATAGCGGAAACCACGCGCGATGATTTCATCGTTACGGTTCGAGTTGCCACGGTAGTTGGTCAGCACGCCGCTGGTGTAGCTCAGAGCATCCGCTACCGACGGCGCTGCCTGATCGTCCATCTGCTCACGCGTAATCACCGAAATCGATTGCGGGGTTTTACGCAGTGGCGTTGAGGTTTTGGTACCTGCAGCGCTCTCTTTCGCCACATAGCCTTGCAGTGGAGACGTCACGCTTTCACGCGCATCTGCATTCACGGTGATGGTCTCTTCTGCCGCGACGCTGAAAGTGGCAGGCGCCACCAGCAGAATTGAGGCCAGTGACAGGTGGAGACGGGAGAATCTGAACGGAAGTGCCACAGCAGGTATTGCTAAATTTTTTGCTTTAACGGACATAGTTGCCATCTCTATTTCAAACTGCCTTGTCGAAAAAATAATCCGTCCATTCCCCTCCACCCAACGGCGAAAGCTGTAACGGATTGAAATATAACTTCCTCTCGCAAAACGCGGCCCTAAATCCCCCTTAAAAGCCTATTTCAGAATAATCATCTGAAAAATAGGGGATTTATTCGGCGCAAAAATAATATTGCAAATGTAAATCGTTATCAATAGCATTTGCATTACGTTTGTTAATGTAAAGTCTTTGAAGAAAATGTGGAGAGAGATTGCAGGATGTTTCTCAGCGATGCAGAACAAATGACGCAAATCTGGTTGCCAACCGGAACAGTTACCCAGTGGTTACAGCAGGACGATCTCGGCAGCCATCGCTGGTGGGAACAGCTTCATCAGGCGGGTACGCCGGTGATTGAGCATGAGGCAGATGGCGAAACGCGCATGCATTTCTTCTGGCGCGATCCAGAAGGCCGTTCCGAGTTATCGTCTACCAAAAAGGTCTATATCGATATAAATGGCGTCACCGATCATCACAGCCAGGCGCCTGAATCCCTTGTTCGCGTCGGTCTTAGCGATGTCTGGCATTGGTCGACGCAGATCGAATCTGACTGGCGCGGCAGCTATAGCCTGATCCCGGTGACCGCTGAGCATTTGCCCCCGCTGTTCTGCGGCAGTGACGAAACCTGCCGGGTGCTGCAACGCAAATGGTGGATTTCGCTGATGCCACTGGCGATCCCCGACATGCTGAATCCTTCGCCCCCGTTTCTGAGCAGCCGCCGCTTTGCGCTGAGTAATGCGCATATGCCCGAGGCGCCTGATCAATCCGCCTGGCAACAGCTGGATGCCGGTTTAGCCGAAACCTGGCCGGATGGCCTGCAAACTTTGCAGTGGCACAGCGATCTGCTCAACGTCACGCGTCACGTCTGGCTTTACACCACCGGACAGACTGCGCAACCGGATCAGCGCCCGCTGGCGATTCTGCTGGATGGGCAGAATTGGGTATACGGACAGCCGATTTTCAGCGCCCTCGATCAGGTCACCGATGCCGGCGAACTGCCGCCTGCCTGTTGGTTGTTTATCGACGTAATCGATAGCCAGCATCGCGAGGTTGAGCTGCCCTGCAACGAAACCTTCTGGCAGGCGGTGCAACAGGAACTGTTGCCGCTGGCCCGTCAGCATGCCGCGTTCAGCAGCGATGGCTGCCGCACGCTGGTGGCGGGGCAAAGCTATGGTGGCCTCGCGGCGCTGTACGCCGGTCTGCATTGGCCAAAGCGTTTTGGCCGCATCCTCACGCAATCCGGCTCGTTCTGGTGGCCGCATCTGCAATACATCCGCGATTACGCTAACCGTGAACGGCACGCTCCGGGTCTGCTGTTGCAGCGCTTACAGGACAACGCCCTGCCCGCTGGCAAGCTGAAGATTTTCCAGGAAGTCGGCGATCGCGAGCAGGACATGTTGTTCGTGAATCAACAAATACGTCCCGCGCTGGAAGCCGCCGGCCACGAACTGTTTTTCCGCTGCTACGCCGGAGGGCACGACGCGCTGTGCTGGCGCGGCGGCTTGATCGACGGCTGCCGCTGGCTGCTGGCCGATCTTCTCTCTGACCCAACCTCAAAAGGTAACCACCATGTCTGAACAACAAAATCCGTTTGATAACGACGCGCTCAATTTTCTGGTGCTGATCAACGCGCGTCAGCAGTACAGCCTGTGGCCCGCATTTGCTCAGGTGCCTGCGGGCTGGCAAAACGTGGCGGGACCGCTGCCGCGTGCCGCAGCGATTGAGTACATCGAAACACACTGGCAGGACATGCGACCAGCGACGCAACAGACGTCGTCCAGCGCACATTAATTTTTCGCTTTTTAACTTTTCCTTTTTTCGATTTTTTTAGACGGGAACATTCCTTTGGCATCGTTAATCACGCATTCACCTGCGTATCCTTTGGTGGCGGCTCAGCCCGGCATCTGGATCGCTGACGCTATTGCGCAGCAGCGCAATCAATTTACCGTGGCGCACTACAGCGTGCTACACGGCGACATCAACCGCGCCGCCCTGGACAGCGCCATCCGCCAGACCATGGCTGAAGCCGATACCGTGCAGGCACGCTTTGGCCTCGATGAAAACGGGAATCCCGCGCAATGGTTTGGCGAGCAGGCACAGGTGCTGCCGGAGTGGCATGACTTCAGCCAGCGCGCGGACGCCACCGGTCAGGCGCATAAACTGATGCAGGCCGATCTGCGCGCCGAACTGGCGGCCGACGGTGATAAGCCGCTGTATCGCCACGTGTTAATGCGCGTGGGTGATGGCAGCTGGTGGTGGTATCAGCGATATCACCATCTGCTGGTTGATGGCTTCAGTTTCGAAGCGCTGACGCAGCGCGTGGCGGCCATCTATGCCGAACTGTGTCGTGGCGAAGAACCCTCACTTTCACCCTTCACGCCGTTTAGCGAGGTGATTGATGAGTATCAGCAGTGGGGAGTATCCCCGGCGTTTGCCCGTTCCGCCAGCCACTGGCAGACCTATGCGGCTGAACTACCCGAAACTTTAACGCTCTCCAGTGAAAGCGTAACGGATGCTGGCGATCGTCCGATCAGCTGCCACGTCGCGCTGCCGGAGTTGACAACGTTGCGCCAGCACGTGGCGTTCCAGGATTGCAGCGAAGGCGATATTGTCAGTGCCCTGCTGGTGGCTTATCTGGCGCGCATTAGCGACAACTCGCGCTTAGCGATTGGCTTTCCGTTTATGCGCCGCATGGGCTCGGCGGCACTGACGGCGTTGGGGCCGGTGGTCAACGTGCTGCCGCTGATCTTCGACATCCCTCATCACACTGATTTAGCCGCGCTGGTGCAGCAGGTACAAGCGGAAATCCGCAAAGCACGCCGTCATCAGCGCTATGAAGCAGAGCAACTGCGTCGCGATCTGGGTTTGGTCGGCAGCTGCCAACAGCTTTATGGGCCGGTGATTAACGTCAAGGTCTACCATGATGATCTGCAATTCGATGGTATTCCGGCGGCGACCCACACCTTAGCCATGGGCCCGGTTGACGATATCGAGTTTGAAGTGGGCTTCCGTGATGGCGCATTGCAGTTAACACTGGTGGCTAACCCGACGCGCTACGACGCACAAATGTTACAGCGTCACGCAGACCGTATTCGTCATCTGCTCACGCAGTTCGCTGCACAACCCGAAGCCACTCTGGATACGCTTTCGATCATTGCTCCAGACGAACAGGCTGATTTACAGCGCTGGTCCACTGGCCCGAAAATCACCCCGCCTGCGGGGGCGACCACCATCGTGGATATGCTGCTGCAACGCACGGCACAAAGCGCTGACCTGACGGCAGTCGTCTGTGGCACACAGTCACTGACGTATCGCCAGCTGACCGACCGCGCCATGCAACTGGCACATGCCTTGATGGCGCGTGGCTTACAAGCAGACGACGTGGTGGCGATGGGTATTCCGCGCTCGGTGGATTCGCTGGTCGCCATCTTTGGCGTGCTGGCGAGCGGCGCGGCCTACATGCCGCTGGATCTTGACTACCCACGCGAACGTCTGGCACTGATGTGTGACGATGCGCAACCCGCATTATTGCTGACTCACTCCACGACACTGGCGCAGATGCCGGCCCTTCCCGCGCTGTGCATCGATCAGCTGGAGAGCGAACTGGCGGCACAGCCGACCAGCGTACCGAGCACTCTGCTGTGCGGCGACGATCTTGCCTATATGATTTACACCTCCGGATCCACCGGCCGGCCAAAAGGCGTGATGAGCACACATCAGGGATTGCTGAATCTGTTCCTGTCACATCGCGAACATCTGTTTGGACCGGCGATTGACCGCTTCCACGCCAGCAACCCGCGCCGCATGCGCGCCGGTCATACCGCGTCGTTCTCATTCGACTCTTCGTGGGAACCGCTGTTCTGCATGCTGATGGGCTGCGAGCTGAATATCTTCGACGAAGAACTACGTCGCGATGCCTGGGGTTTGATTCAGCAGATGAACGCGGTGCCGGTCGATCTGCTGGACATCACGCCGTCATTCTTCTCTCAGATGATCGACAGCGGATTACTGGAAGCGGAAAACCACCGCCCTGCGTTTGTCATGATTGGCGGTGAAGCGGCCACACCGACGTTGTGGAAACTGATGCAGCAACAGCATCAGATGGAAATCCACAATTACTACGGCCCGTCTGAGTACACCATTGATACCCTCGGTGCCTGCGTGCTGGCTTCTCCGCAGCCGGTGATTGGTCGCCCGGTGGGCAACAGCCAGGTTTATCTGCTCGACAGCCAGTTGCGTCCAGTGCCGATTGACTGCACCGGCGAACTCTATATTTCCGGAACCGGCATCGCTCGCGGGTATCTGCGCCGCCCGGATCTGACAGCCGCCCGCTTTGTGGCTAACCCCTTCCGCGAAGGCGAGGTGATGTATCGCAGCGGCGATGTGATGCGCTGGCGTCAGGATGGTCAACTGGCGTTTATCGGACGCGTGGATCACCAGATCAAAGTGCGCGGTTTCCGCGTCGAACTCGGTGAAATCGAAAACGCGCTGGTGGCGCTGCCCGAAGTCAGTACCGCAGTGGTGATTGCCGAAGTGATGGGCGCCACGCACCGTCTGATTGGCTACTGCTCGGTGCAGGATGATGCCTTGCGCGCCGATCCGCAAATCAGCAACCGCTTGCTGGCGCAGTTGGGTAGCCAGTTGCCGGACTATATGCTGCCAGCCGTGCTGATGGTGCTGGATGACCTACCACTGAATGTGAATGGCAAAATAGACCGCCAGGCTCTGCCGAAACCCCATCAGGCTCAGCAACAGCAAAGCCGCGCGGCGCGCACCCCGCAGGAAGCGTTAATTTGCCAGGCGATGGCCAGCCTGCTCGGGCTGGAGAGCGTCGGCGCAGAAGATGACTTCTTCTCACTCGGTGGTGACAGTATTTCGGCAATGGGCCTCAGCACCGCCGCTCGCCGCGCTGGTTATATGCTTCGCCCACGTGACATTTTTGCCGAACGCACCGCCGCACGTATGGCGCAAGATCTCGCCCCTCTAACGCAACACACTCAACATGCCCGCGTGTCGCAACAGGGCGCGATTGGTGGTCTGCCGATTCTGCACTGGTTCCATGCGCAGGCGGGCATTAACGCGCGCTTCGCCCACGGCGTGCTGCTGTCGGTGCCGCCAGAGCTGCAACTCGCGCAGCTGGAACAGCTGATTGAACAGCTTACCAACACGCATCCAGCCCTCAACGCCTTCACGCGTGATAAGCAGTTAGTGGTGGGCGAATCGCTCTCTGCGCGCCCTGCGCGTTGTCGTGTTATCGAAGTGTCAGCATATGACCAGGCCGCCGATCAGGCCTTCCGTGACGATGCAGCACGCCTCGATCCGGCGACAGGATCATTGCTACAGGCAACCCTGCTCCAGACACAAGGTGCAAGCTGCGGATTGGTGTTAACGCTGCACCATCTGGTGGTGGATGGCGTGTCATGGCGAGTATTGCTGGATGAACTGCAACAGGCCGGTGATGCACTGCTAAGCGGTGCACCGATCACCTTGCCTGCCGAAGAGACCTCACTGCATGACTGGTCCGCTACGCTGCTGGCTAACCTGGCATCACGCGCCAGCGAAATGCCGTTCTGGCAACGCATGCTGGAACAGCCGCTGCCGGCGCTGGGTGAGCGAGCCTTAACGGGTAACGAACGTGTCTTGCATCAGCGCACCCTGCTGGATGTGGCCACCAGCTCTGCCTTGCTGAATACTCTGCCGCAGCAGTTCCGTGCCACCAGCGAAGAGTTACTGCTGACGCTGCTCTCACTGGCGCTGCGCAGCATGAACGGCAGTGCGTTACAACGCGTGACGCTGGAGTCACACGGCCGTGCCGAGTTGCACGATCATCAGGATCTGGCGCGAACGGTGGGCTGGCTGACAGCAGAATTCCCTCTGCTGCTCGCCCTGCCCGATGCCGCCGCCCTGAATGACAGCGTGCGCGCGGTGAAATCCGCGCTACGTGCTGTGCCGGATCGCGGTATCGGTTATGGCCAACTGCGCTGGCTGGATGCCCATCGCGGCATCACCCTGGCGAAACTGGCCGCCGACCATGCGCCACAGGTGCTGTTTAACTATCTTGGCCGCTTCACTCAATCCGCCGGTCACTGGCAGCCTCAGCGTACCGCGCAGCAGTTCCGCGACACTTTTGCGGTGATTCAGGACGATGCTATGCCGTTACAGCACGCACTGGAACTCAACGTGTTTGTTGATGACCAGCAGCTGGCGCTGAACTGGAGCTGGGCGGAGGGCGTCTTGCATGGCGATCAGATTGAGCAACTGCATCAGGCCATCGCTCTGGGTGCGCAACAGCTTTGCCACTTCGCAGAGCAACAGCCACAGCAGGCCGCCAACACGCTGGTCGCGGCGGAAATCAATCTTGAAGGCGTTGATGATGCGCTGCTGCAACGATTGCGCGCACGTCACGGGGCCTTTAGCCACGTCTTGCCGCTGCTGCCCTTGCAGAAAGGATTACTGTTCCACGCGCAGACCAGTGGCGCGCAAGGCAGCTATAACTCACTGACGCGATTAACCCTCAGCGGTGATGTGTCGGTAGCATCGGTGCAGCAGGCGCTCAACCAGGTGTTGCAGCGCCATCCGCAGCTCGCCGCCAGGTTTGATAGCGAACTCAGTCTGCAACCCTTGCAGTTGCTGCCGGAAGGCGATCTGCATTGGCCGCTACAGGTGCTGGAAGTCGAGGATATTGACGCCACTGAACATCAGGCGCTGTCACAGGATCTGTTCCGGCAGCCGGTGATGTTGCAGGCGACGCTAATCCCGCATCGCCATGAAGCACGCTGGACGCTGCTGCTCAATGCGCATCATCTGGTGGTGGATGGCTGGTCAACGCCGGTGATTTTAAACGATTTACTTAGCGCATTGCGTCAACAGCCGCTGGCCGCCCAACGCACCCATTATGCCGACATCGTGCGCCAGCTTAGCCAGCGTGATGAGCATCAGGCTCGCCAGCAGTGGCAAGAGTGCCTGCGCGACGTGCGGCCCACATTGCTATATCCCAATGCCGCCGAGAGTGCTGTTCAGGAAAAACGCATTACGCTGGACGCCTCGCTGGAGCGCGAACTCTATGCGCTGTGCCGCACTCGCGGATTGACCCTCAACACCGTGATGCAGGGCCTGTGGGGCATGATGTTGTCGATTGCCAGTGGTCAGCAGGACGTGATATTTGGCGCGCCGGTTTCAGGTCGTTTCGGCCAGATTGAAGGGATCGATCAACATGTCGGTCTGTTCAGTAACACGCTGCCGGTGCGCGTGCGGTTTGATACTCAACGCCCGTTGCTGGAGCAGTTAGCCGCGCACCAAAATCGTCAGATCCAGCTGATTGAGCAGGATTGCCTTGGACTGGCTGAAATCCAACAGCTGGCGGGTGCGGGTACGCTATTTGATACCCTGCTGGTGGTGGAGAACTATCCTGATAATCAGACATTACTCGACGCCAACGCGAAGGTGCGCTGCGACGCGATCCACAACCGCGGCTATACCCATTATCCGTTGACGCTGCTGGTGCTGCCGGGTGAACAGTTGACGCTATTAATGGAATACCGCGCTTGCGTCACCGATGCCGACCGTCTGGCTGAACGCCTGTTGCTGCTGTTACAGCAGCTGGTGACCACACCAGATCTGCCGTTAACGCAGTGGCGTTTGCAAACCCTCGCCGAGCAATCGCTGCTCGAGTGGGTCAATAACACCGGCGTGCAGCTGGAAAATGAAACCCTACAACAAGCCATCGCCCAGCAAGCCGCACGCACACCGGACGCGCTGGCGCTGTGTGATGTTGAGCATCAGCTCTGCTACCGCGAGATGCAGCGTCAGGCCACATTGCTGGCCGATCGACTGATCGAAGCGGGCGTGATGCCAGGCGATATCGTTGCCGTTGCCTTGCCGCGTTCGGTTCGTCTGAGTATTGCCCTTACCGCCATCTTGCAGGCAGGCGCAGCCTGGTTGCCACTGGATATTGGTTATCCCGATGAACGTCTGGCGTACATGGTGGACGATGCACGACCGTGGGTGGTGATCACCGAGTCGGCGCTGGAAAATCGTTTTGCTGACTTTGGCACGCTGATGATGTTCGATCGCCTTGCCAGCGCACAGACGGTAGCACGTCATCCATTGCCTAAACCCGACGCGCAGCGCCCGGCTTATGTGCTTTACACCTCAGGTTCCACCGGCAAGCCGAAAGGCGTGGTAGTCAATCAACGCGCCATCGTTAACCGCTTGCGCTGGATGCAGGCCAGCTATCCACTGCGCAGCGACGATGTGGTGTTGCAGAAAACGCCGTGCAGCTTTGATGTTTCGGTGTGGGAGTTCTTCTGGCCATTGATGACCGGCGCGCAGTTGATGATGGCGCCACCGGATGCCCATCGCGATCCACAGGCGCTGTGGCAGTTGATTGACGATTATCAGGTCACCACCCTGCACTTCGTTCCGTCGATGCTGGCCGCCTTTGTCGGGCATGTCAGTACGCACACCGATCGCGCCTGCGCTTCACTGCGCCGCGTATTTTGCAGCGGAGAAGCGCTGGCCTGCGATCTGGCGCGCAGCTATCAGCAGGTGATCGCCGCTCCGCTGCATAATCTGTACGGCCCGACCGAAGCCGCCGTGGATGTCACATGGCAACCCGCCAGCGGTAGCGCGCTCGAAGGCCTGAATGGCCCCGGCGTGCCGATTGGTCGTCCGGTGTGGAACACCCAACTGCATATCCTCGATAACCTGCTGCGCCCGGTGCCGGTCGGCGTGCCGGGCGATCTTTATCTCAGCGGCATCCAGCTGGCAGATGGCTATTTGCATCGCGCCGATCTTACCGCGCAGCGCTTTATTGCCGCTCCGTTTGCTGATGGCGAACGTATGTACCGAACCGGTGATATCGCCTGCTGGCGTGAGGATGGCGCCGTAGAGTATCTGGGGCGCAGCGACGATCAGTTAAAGATGCGCGGACAACGTATCGAACCGGGTGAAATTGAGCAGGCGCTGGTGGCATTGCCGGGCGTGGCGCAGGCGGTCGTGGCTGCGCGCAATTTGACACAACAGGCGGCGGCGGGCATCGATAACCGCCAGCTGCTCGGCTGGCTGGTGGCTCAGCCTGGCGTGGCACTGGACATCGAACAGGTAAAACAGCAGTTGAGCACTCGCCTGCCCGCCCACATGCAGCCGGTGAGCTATTTGCTGCTGGACGATTTGCCCCTCAGCGCTAACGGCAAACTGGATCGTAAAGCGTTGCCGTTGCCGCAACGCAGCACGCAGGCTGGCCGTCTGCCGGAAACGCCTCACGAGCAGATGCTGGCAGAACTGTTCCAGCAGCTACTGGGATGTGAGCAGGTGTATGCCGACGATGATTTCTTTGCGTTGGGCGGTCATTCCCTGCTGGCGATGCGACTGGCAGCAGAAATGCGCCGCCGTGTAGCGCAGCCGGTGAGTGTCGGACAGATCATCGCCGCACGCAGCGTGGAGAAACTGGCAGCGCTGTTGTCAGGCGATGCCAGCGACAGCAGCGGCAACGGGGAACTGCTGCCACTGCGTGCCGGTCAGGGACCGACGCTGTTCTGCATCCATCCGGCATCAGGGTTCGCCTGGCAGTACAGCGCGCTGCTGCACTATCTCGACGGCGATTTCCCGATTGTGGGGCTGCAATCACCGCGCCC